>CALWAB010000111.1 GCA_944372745.1 uncultured Clostridia bacterium
ACATCTGCAACATCTATAGACAAAATTTCGTACGCAGTACCTGCGTCCAAATTCTTATCCTGCACCGTTTTAGAAATTAAGTCAGGATTTTCAAGAATTTCATTGTAATTTTTTGCACCAACTGTAGTGACTATACCCTCACCGACACGAGCAAGTATAGTATCTTCGCCTGCACCACCAACTAATCGACTAATATTGGTACGCACAGTTACTCTCACTCTTACACGCAATTCAATGCCATCTTTTGATATTGCTGCGATAGTATCTGATTCCATAATTTTTGGTGTAACACTATTATTTATTGCTTCAAGTACATCACGACCTGCTAGGTCGATTGCCTTTGCAGTATCTACTGACAAAGGTATTTTAGCACTATGTGCAGCAATAAGTGCAGTAACGACATTATAGACATTACCACCAGCCATAAAGTGTGCTTCAAGTTCATTTACTGTCAAATTTAATCCCGCTTTACGCGCGCTTATGTATGAGTCCACAATCAAGCCAACATTGACTTTTCTAAATCTCATACCTATAAGCCTTGCGATAGATATGTGAGCCCCTGATACGAGTGCTCTAAACCATATTGCTATAGGACATAGTATGCAAATCACTACGACCAATATTACTATTATGCCGAGTGCTATCAACCACCATGCCCACGAAGGCATTCCTGCCATTAATGTTGTAATCATTTTTCTCTCCTTTTAATTTAAGTGTGTTTTAAGATTTCTTCACATACAATGTAGTGCCTTGCAATTCTACCACTTTCACGCGAGTTCCCTTTTCTAAGTACTCATCTATAGAAATGGCATCATAAAATTTATCACCTATTTGAACCATTCCTTGCGGTCTAAATAATGTAACTGTAATGCCTTCCTTACCTATTAATTTCTCTAAATTTGTATCCACTTGGTCATAATTTTCTGGCAAAGCCGTTTCCTTTAAAACCAAAGGCGTTCGAGAAATTAAGCCTTTTTTCGCTGACCACACTGCTATACCAAAGACAAGCAAAAGTATTATGGCAATCAAAAATAACAAAATGAATAATTGAGTCACCGTTCCACCATAGAACATCTTGGCAACAACGCCACCTGCTAAACAAAGCAAGCCTGTTATGCCAAAGACACCAAAGCCCGGAACAAACATTTCAATTATACATAATATAAGCCCTATAGTCAACAAAATTGCTGGAACAAGGTTCATTTCTGTAAAAAGTGAAACGAATTCATCCCAAAACATACTTCTCTCCTTTGTTTTTATTATATCAAATCAAGAAAAAAAATACAATATGTTTATTAAAAAAAATGTAGAATTTTAAAGAAAATTTTTTATATTTAAATAATAGTCGGTATTATTTTGTTATGATACTTTCTTTAAGTTAAAAAATTACATAATTTTCAAATGTGTCATTAGTCAAGATTTTATTATTTCATTAAAGTTGAAACTTTTATGTGCTAGTTGCCCCCACATTTCTAAAAACAAAAAAATAGCATTTTATACAAATCAATGCTATTTTTTATCTTTCCACAATTAAACTTCCATTTTTTAATGTTCTTTGTTATTAATGAAGTGTATCTCGATTATTATTTAATTAGTGTAATTTTGTCTATTTATGTCCATTAATAGTATAAAACCTATTTATAGAGCTATTTTAATTTATGATATGTGCTTTATATTTCTTCGTTTTTAATGTAGTTTGTATAAAAATTGCGTGCTTTATCTATATTAATTATTTATTAAATAAAGTAAATAATGTTATACCATATTTTAATATAATAAAGCATTAAGTGTTAGGCACAAATAAAGTGATGCACTTTTTATTTATAAAACTAATTTTGATTGCTATTCCACTTAATTAAATAATTTATTTGTTCTTTTAATGTAATAATATATTAAATTATGATATAGTTAGTCCACTCAATGTGATTTCGGCGTCTTCCGTGTCACACACAAAGGTGTATGGCGTTTGATTGACTGCGGTACCACCTACGGCATCACCTGTAGCAGAAAGTGTGCCACTGATTTCGCCATTTATCACTGTGATTGTGTAAGTGCGTCCTACCACCAACTTTGGCATTGTGATGTTTATTTGTGTGGTGTTAGCACTCACCCTATACATCATTACTTGCTCTTCTTCGCTGGATATTATTAACAAGGCGTTTGTGTCTGCTTCTATTTGTGTGTCTGCTTGTAAATTTATTGAATAATTATGTTCCACTAAATAATCGTTATAAAGTGATTTCAGATTTAGATGGAGCGCAACTCGCACGCCGCCGGCAGGGTTAACATTAGAGTTGAGACTGCGGCCACCCCAGTTGAAGCCGCGCGCGCGATCCGTATAGTCTGAATAGCCGGAACGCAGCCACGCCCAGGAACTCACGCTCGTATCACCCCAAGCTCTATCATAACCATTTAGCTCCCAAAGCCCTGTTCGTCCATCTTCTCCGCTTGTAACATTGCTTAAGGTCGTTGATGCACTTGTGTTGTTTGACACATAGGAA
>CALWAB010000112.1 GCA_944372745.1 uncultured Clostridia bacterium
CTTTGATTGACTCTGCTAGACTTGATGGCGTTTATCACAAGAACACTGCTTCTAGAAAAATATCTGCTATCACCCGCGAATATAATCAAGCAAATTCTTCTAAGTAATCTCTCTACTTTCTAGGATAGGTAAATTTTTATGACGAAAACATCTATTGTTTTCGTCTTTTTTCTTTCATTCTATTGCTTAATATTTTATTAATATGACAAATTAAGATATAATAATCTAAAAAAATTTTGCTACCTATATTAATACAGCTGATTTATTAAATATAAGTACTGCCTTAATAAATTGATTTAGTCCCTAACATTAAACATAACTATACTGATGTGATATTATAGTAAACCCCAGCAACTTTTTATATGAGAAAATCGTAATTTATGCAAACCACTACTTTTTTATTTTTCACCTAAAATGTGCGTTTCTAAAATAAATGATTTACTATTCTTTTCTTTAAAATTTTTATACGCACTCAATATAAGTTCATTTACGAAATCTTCTATATTCTCTTCCCATAAGTAATATGCAAGTGAACCCGGTATAGTATTTATTTCATTCACATAAATTTTATCTTCTTTAACCAAGTAATCTACTCTTACAACACCCTCACAATCAAATTTTTCATATAGGGCTATTGTGAGTTTTTGTATGCTAGAAATTAAATAATCATTGAGTTTTGATTTTAATTTTTCTAATTCTGCATAAGGAGCGTCATCTTCAACAATATCGCCATCTTGAGAATGACAAAATGTTGTTTTATTGATAATATTATTTTTTAAAAGGTCGACATTGATTTTATCTGCCTGCTTCACCCCCTTGCCACCAGCACAGTATTTATCATCAAAAGTCAAAAAACTATTGTGCTTATTTGGCACTTCGCAACCTGATGCTTGCACTTCCCCATTGAATTTGCGTGCGGAACAATTTACCTCAACTACTCCGTCTATAAATTCTTCTACTATAATTTTTTCATCAAACTTTTTTGCGAATTCAATACCTCTAATTAAACTTTGGCTGTCTTCACACACACAAATTCCTATACTACTACCTAAATTCGCAGGCTTTACAATGACAGGATAATCTAAACCCTGCCTTTTTATTATTTGTTCATAATCATTATGACCACTTTTTATTACCACATATTTAGGAGTATCAAATCCACTTGATATAAATACATCTTTCATAAATTCTTTGTCTAAAGTAATCGCTTGGCAAGTTGGATTGGCATTAGTTGATGCAATGCCACAAACATTAAATAAATGAGTCAAAGTACCATCTTCACAATTTTGTCCGTGAGTACAATTTATGATAACTTCAATTTTTGCTAATTTCTTGCCTTTAGAATTATAAATATAAGGTGAATTCGCCACAAAATATATAGGTACTAAAGAATCTAAATCTTTGTAATGTGACACTTTCATATCAAATGGCACAAGGTAAAATGCACCATTTAATGCCTGATAAACAATTTGCACATTATATTTATTTGGCACAGCATTGGCAATTGTTTGGGCTGTCAAAATAGATATATCGTGTTCAAAACTTTTTCCCCCACACAAAACGACAATCGTTGGTTTGAAATTTTTCTTTTCTTTCTTTATTCGTTTTAATAAATCTTTTACATCTTTTTCGCTCTTAATATATTCCATATTTCACCCCTATAATATAGTACTCTATGCAATCTTAAATAAAAGTGATACTGATTGCAATTTAATAAAGTATACAGAATTAATTTATTTAAAAATTCCAAAATTAATTGAATTATTATCACACTTATTTTACATTATTATGCTATAATAAATTAATCACGCAAGAAGGAGTTTTAAATGAAGCATTTTTGATAGATTATCAAAAATTATATAACAAATACTAATAATAATATTAAAGTATAATTTATATTTACTTATGATAATATGTACAAAAAAGCACTTCAATACTTTACAAAAAAATTGCTTTTTGATATAATTTATAAAAATCAACTAAGGAGAAAGAATATGAATATAAAAACGCTTACAAATATTTCAATTTTGGCGATATTTACAATTATTATTGCTTTCTTCTTGAGTTTTACATTGTCAGCACCCACTCAAGTGCAAAACATTTCCAAAATAAGAATTGAAGGCGACACAACTTATGTGATAGACTCTGCTCAAAATACTTTATTTTTTGGCCCATCCGACAATATTATGGCTCATTCTATAACAACGCGTAAAGAAGTGAACACGGACATCCCTTTCAATGCATTACTTGGAGTAACTGCTTTACAAAATGGCGCAATCTTCTTAATAGACGGCATTGCTGATGGCGTATTCCAATATGACAGCAATGGCGAATTTGTAAAAGAGCATACGCGTTTTGAAAGTGGTTCATCTATCACAAATATAATTGCTATAACAAGTGATTATAATGACAATGTGTATGCACTGCAATACAATAATGGCTACAATATTCTTTCACTTGGTGTAACTGACGAATATTTTTCTATAATTTCGACCTTGTCAAATGATACGCTTGAAAGTTTAGGTGTAGATGCAGTCGACACTGCCCTACTTGCGTGCGATTTTGAAAACCAAACATTTTATATTGCGTCAAATGGCACACTTCTACAAGTAAAAGAAAATCAAGCAGAAGTACTTTGCAATTATGCAGGAAACGCCACTGATATTGCAGTAGATTACTTAGGTTGCCCATACTTAGCACTTGATAATGGGACAATTTTAAAATATGACAATGGTGTCAATTATCTTGAGCTCTCCACAAACACATTTTCTTTAAATTTTGAAAATGGTGATATAACATACATACAAAATGGAAATACAATTTCTACATTTTCAAGCCAATTTGTCAACAATTTATCAAGTTTTCAACACCCTATTGATTACACGGCACGCGAAAATTTGACTGAAAGTGCAGAAATTTATAATGTTACTAACAATACTGACCTATTTAAATATCCTTTGAAGATTTCATACTTGAGTGAAATTGCAAGCGGAACAAAAGTCATTAAATTAGCGGATGATAACAATTATCCACAATTTACTTATATACTTACGACAATAGACGGAGTTTTGACACCTTGTTACATTCAAACTGACGCAATTGAGCAAATTCAAGACACAGAACTAAATACAGAAATGCGTACTTTTACTCCTAATACTCGTCTTTATAAATACCCTACTGCTGACTCGTATATCAACCACGAAGCATTGTACTTAACTACAATCAGTGAAGCCACTTCTGTGCTAGTTGTTGGAACTGCGTGCAATTATTTAGATGGACAAGGTCGTGCATTTTATGAAGTGATTTATAATGATAAAATTTATTATGTAATTCAATCAATGCTCACGACACTCGCAACTGAAGAAGGCACTATCACCTTAAATTCCACAAATGCTTATCTTGATTCAGATGAAGCAGTGACAATATATGCTGGAGTAAATTCTGACAACATAGTGGGAATAATGCCTGCTGATGCTCGTTTCTATGTCAACCAAAATACTTTTGACAATTCAATCAAAAGGACATATATTGAGTACTTAGACGAAAATAATAATTATATTACAGGCTTCATTGATACAGATTTGATTCAATTTGACGAAGTTAGCCCTTTCATAATTTTAGGAGCAATACTATTACTTGTAGTCTTAATTCTTATTCTCATATTAATTTTGTATTTTGCTAAAGAACACAAAAAAGTAAAAGAACAGTTAAATGAAAAGACTGCAAAAAACAATAATAAACAAAAATTTTAATCTATATTTTAATTGTATAATGCACTAACTTAGCCTAAACATTTTAATTAATCTTTGTGCTTTAACTCAAAGTATAAATCCTTTGGCACGAAGTTGTGAATAAGTACTCACAAATACAAAGTCATTACGAGTATTAACCCAACTGGCTCACGCTTATAACTTAGAGGATTGCATCCCCTAAAATATGAATCATATTAAATTCTCAACCACATTTAAAAAAATGTGGTTTTTTATTTTTAAAATATAACTTTTACTCTAATTAAATTAGGACAAGCAAAAATATGCGACTTTCTTCATATATATAATCTATAAGGGGTTTATATGATATTTGAAAGCTTCGCCAATTTTATGAATAAAATAATGCTATTTTCTTCATACATTAATAACTCTTATGGCTATCCCCAACCTCTCACACCTGAAGAAGAACAGAAATATTTACACGACTTTTGGGCAGGTGACGAAATGGCAAAAGAAAAACTTATAAATCACAACCTTAGGCTTGTCGCCCACATTGTTAAAAAATACAGCAATTCCACTTTTGAAGCGGAAGATATGATTTCAGTAGGTACAATAGGTTTAATAAAAGCAGTTAGTACATATTCCCCAGATAAAAAAACACAATTATCAACTTATGCCGCTCGTTGTATAGAAAACGAAATTTTGATGCTACTTAGAAAACAAAAAAAACATAAAAATGTTGCATCTCTCAATGAAACTTTAGGTAAAGACAAGGATGGTAATGACATCTGTCTAATGGACATAATAAATGATGACGAAGAAAACCTTGTTTTGTCTGTCGAAAATAAAGCATTTATAAGTAAAATACTAGATTTAACGAAAACTTATTTAACACCGCGTGAATATGAAATTATCAATTTGCGTTATGGATTAAACAATAATGATTCTATGACACAATTACAAGTAGCCCATAAACTAGGGATATCGCGTTCCTATATTTCACGCCTAGAAAAAAAAGCTCTCAAGACTATTGCTAGTCATCTCAATAAATAAATATAATTAAGTGTACTTTTTAAAGAATTAACAAGCAACTAAAGTATTTGTGTGCAATCACATTGCTTAAGTTTTTTGTATTATATCACTTTTATTACTATTTACATTCATATTCCTTATATTATCTTGCAATAAAATATAGTATAGTGTTGTGCCTATAACATAAAAAGGCACAAAACATTAATATTTAAACTTAAAAAGGTGGAACACTCCACCAAATTAATTAATTATCATTTTTTTGTTAAATATTGTAAAATGAGTTCCACTTTCTACTATATTTAAATATTACATATAAATCAAAATTAACATTGTTTTACTGAGAGATAATATACTCTCCTATTTTTTAACTCTAAAACTGCTTGAAAATTTCCGTGCGTTTCGCCATAGTCTATGTCATCAAATACTATTTGACCAAGACAAGAAT
>CALWAB010000113.1 GCA_944372745.1 uncultured Clostridia bacterium
TACTCAAAGCATCACTGCATTTAATAATTCAACACTCATTTTGAATGAACTATACGACAACAACATAGTAATATGTGACATTCAATCACCGACAATTCTAAATGGGCTAAAGAATTCAATAGCATCAACTTCTGGCGGAGCAATAAGCCCTGAGGATATCACAGACGAACAGGTAATAGAAACAATTCAAGGCATTGTAAACGAATTAGTCGATGTCGACAAACAAGATAAAATTTTAAGCATATTAAATGCAAATTAATAAATATAAAAGTCATTACAATAAGTAATGACTTTTTGTTTAGTTTTTAATTTATTTTTTAGCGTCAACTTAAACTCAGTCCACTTAGCGTTATATTTGCATTTTCTATATTGCAAACAAAAGTATATGGTGCTTGATTAATTTCTACTCCACCTGTTCCTATTAATGTGCCACTTAAGTTTCCGCCTATTTATAAAAAAGTATCAAGCGTTTTATTCCACTTGATACTTTTATTATTTGATTTTCAATATATTCTATGCGTTTTCTGTATGGTATATTGTATATTTTATATGTACTACTTATTTTTATTCATTTGTTCGCGAGCTATTTCTATTAGTTCTTCATTTTCTTTAGCCACATCTAACCTTTCGTATAAATTTGCACCCTTATCAACTTTAGTCCCATTTTTTATAAATCCAAAATTTTCAATTCTATCAAAATTAGTTGGAATTTCTTCTCCAAATTTTTCAAACGCAAATGGTATGCGGTCTGGTAAGAATGGCATTAACATTGTCAACGCTATAACATTTACTTCGCTTAATATATACAAAAATTCATTTAATTCCGCTTTCGCGTTTTCATCTTTGAACTTTTCCCAAGGTCTATAATCATCTACAAATTTATTCCCAGCATCCACTATATCTAGCACTTTATGATAACTTTGTGTGAGTTTAAAATCTTTCATTAAGGCTACACTTTCATTCTTAAGCTTCATTACATTTGCTTTCAGTTCTTCAAAAAGTGGATTCTTTATATTGCTATCGCCTTCAATAATGCCATCATTGTATTTATTGACCATACCTGTAGTTCTGGATACCAAATTCCCAATTTTATTTGCAAGGTTTGTATTATAAGCATTTAAGAATATTTCTTGGCTGTATGGTCCATCTTGCCCAAATACGACTTCCCCAATGAGAAAATTACGAATAGAATCTGCACCATATCTTTCATACAAAATGCGTGGGTCAAAAACTTCAACAACTCCTGCTTCTTTGCTCTTTGACAATTTATCATTACCAAATAACAACCATCCATGCCCTAAAATGCGTTTAGGCACTGGCAAGTCAAGAGCCATTAACAATGCTGGCCATATTATTGCATGAAATCTCACTATTTCTTTACCTACTACATGCACATCACAAGGCCAAAATTTTTTAAATTTACTTTCGTCTTCCGATAAATAACCCAACCCCGTCAAATAATTTGTCAAGGCATCAATCCACACATAAATTGTGTGTTTCTTATCAAATGGCACAGGTACTCCCCAAGACACACTTTGTCTAGAAACGCACAAATCTTTAAGACCACCTTTAAGAAAGTTATTGACCATTTCATTTACTCTACTCTGTGGTTGCAAAAATTCTGGATGTTCTTTATAAAGATTCAAAATTTTATCTGTGTAATTGCTCAATCTAAAATTGTAACATTCTTCGCACATATCTTCGACAGGTCGCCCACAATCTGGACACATCCCATTGACAAGTTGGTCTTCAGTCCAAAAACTTTCACAAGGAGTACAATATTTACCTTTATATTCCGTTTTATAAATTTCACCCTTGTCATACAATTTTTGAAAGACTTGTGATGCTACTTTGACATGGTCTTCATCAGTAGTACGAATAAATCGGTCATAACTTATATGCAACTTCTCCCAAAGGTCTTTCGTATCGCTTACTATTTCATCCAAAAATTCTTTTTCAGAAACGCCTTTTGCTTGTGCTTTCTTTTGTATTTTTTGGCCATGTTCGTCTGTTCCTGTCATAAAAAATACATCGTATCCCAGCATTCTATGATATCTAGCTATAGCGTCACAGCACACAGTGGTATAACAATTTCCAATAGTGAGTTTTGCACTTGGATAATAAATTGGCGTCGTAATATACAATTTTTTTTCTTCTTCCATTCCGTTTCCCTCTTTTTTGATTCAACTCTAACTTAAGATTATATTAATTATAAAATACAATCAATTATGGTATTTATTATTCACTAAATGTAAACAACAAAATCCATAAAGCATTATCATACTTATATTATACTTATTTTTTATAATTTAGCAAGTGCTTAAGTCTTTTACTCTAAGTAATCCACATCTACATCGGTATACTCTATAAATACTGTTACCTGTTTTAGTAGAGTTTTACACTCATTGATTATATTTAGGACACTGCTTTTCCATTTCTGCAAGTCATCAATTTGCGGTGTCGCTATTGTTTCAAGCGTAAAAGTATATTCACCACCTTTGGGACAACCAAAGCTTTCTAAATAAATTGCTAAACTTTCATTATAGACAAATGAAACATAAATTCCGCTATTGTCATATTCTTTTTGGCATAGCGACTGCACAAGTAGCGGTATATCCTTTGTATCATATTGATTATGGTGGAAAAAACCTTCATTCACACCTATTGTAGCACTTATTTTTAATCTTTTCATTAACACTCCTATTTTATATAAAAAACTACAGTGTAACTGTAGTTATATTTCGGCATCTATTAGCAATACTGTATTTTTATTGTCATTTTTGACTTCGTCAAATGGCGTTGGGTCATTGACATCTTCATCATATTTTTTAGCATATTTAAGATATGTAACCAATATTTCTTTAGCGCGTGCGAAAGCCTCTTCAACCGTATTCCCCTCCACAAAAAGTTCTAAATCGTGAATCGCTGCGGTATATGAATTAGACTCAGCATCGTAGTAAAATACACATGGATACGAAACCAACATAACTCACCTACTCAAATAGTATAACACAAATAGTCTATTTAACAAAATGTTTATAGACACATTTTTTAAAATCCTGCCATAAAATTAGGCGTAATAGCCCTGCCTATAAATAACATCATCATTGAAAAACTCAACATAAAACTCAATATGAAGAAGGCGGTAGCTACATTATTGTATTCTTTCTTTTCGTCGGCACGCTTGAGCATTGTTCTATTTTTTTTGCAAAAAACAAAAGCTACGATATGGGCAAGCGTATACAAATAAAATGGTATTCCCCACCAAACAGCATTGTTTACAGGTAGCCCTAGAACTGCCACTAAAACAACGCCTATTATGGTCAAAAACAATACGCCATAAGACACATAACTTAAGTACATTGACTTTTCTCTTGCGTACAATTGTACTTGAACTTCTTCTTTATTCTCCTGTACGGAAAATTGTGAAAAATCAAAATTTCCTATTTGGTTAATATCCATATTTTTCTCCTAAGATTTCAATACATCTTTAACTCTTTTGCCGTCATAAGTAATGCCCTGAAAACGCATCTTGTAATGTTTCAATTTGTCTTGAATTAATTTGATAACATCCTCTGCAGTCTTTGCCCCCCATACTTTATCTTCAAAGCCTTCATCATAAATACGCTCTTCACCTACTTTGGTATTAGCGATTTTAGCACTCCAGCCTTCCACATCTTCCATAGCAATGACCATTCTATAAAGCGTCCACGCATTAGCTATTTCTCCCAATGTGCCACTGCCACCACCGACAGCTACGACAACGGGTGCATTAGCCGTGATTACATCGCGTGCCAAATCTATTCCAGTTGGTATGACTATGTCTGCATATTCATTCGCTTCCGTTTCATCATACATTGGTAAGACCGCTATGGTATCGCCATCCACATATTTTTCGCTTGCTTTTGCACCACGCAAAGCGTGTTTCATCACTCCGTTAAGCCCACCTGTCATAACTCTATATCCATTGTCGACAAGTGCTTTGCCTACTTCAAAGGCAATCTTTGCATTTTTAGAATCGTCTGAACAGACGCCGTTTCCTATGACTGATACTATTGTCCTCATATTATCTCCTTTAACTTATAAATGTACATAAGGCGAAATATGTGACAATATTACATTTCCATTCCGCCGTCATCCTTTGCCTTTGCGGTATCTTCGTTTGACTTAACATTTTCTTCACTAAGCAATTTAATCTTTTGTTGATATGTCTCAATCAATGAACGCAAAATTTGATTATTTTGAATTAAAAATTCCATTTCTTTCTTAATCTTTTTAATATCAAATAATTTTGCTTGAAGTATTATCAAGAAATCTCTCGACATTGCTTTCAAATCTTCAATAGATATATCTATTCCTAACTCTGCTAAAGCAGCTTTTATTTCGTCAACACTGACTTCCAATTCTTCCATTTACTTATTCTCCTTAATGTGAATTTTATACATTATATCACAATTTCTCTAAAAACAAAACTATTTGAAAGGACTTTAAATTAATTTTTATTTAAGATTTTTTTGAATTATGTACACCTAATATTTTACGAACATTGGTAATAAACATTATGATAGATAGAATAATGTATATCCTATTTATTATTTGTATTAATTTAACTTTAATACCTATATTTTGCATATACAGTGACTTCTTGTCTATTATGAAATAGTTTTTTGACGCTCATAATATCAAACTGGGTATTAAGCACTGTTAAAGCCCTTAAGATTTGTTCATAGATATTTTTCTCAGCTAACTTTATTGTCATTATAAGTACGGCATTCTTTTGTAGAAGATTTCCACAATTACACACTATATGTGCAGATTTATCTCCAAACATTTTCATATCATTGATAATCATATCAAATTTAGGCATAGGCAATTTAATAAACTCTTGCGAACTCATTTTATAATGTTTGACATTTGGCATTTCCAATACTTTGGCATCCAATTCCGCAGGATCGACTGCCGACACTTCTATTCCGCACTTTGCTAATGCGTGAGTCCAACCACCCGGACTTGCCCCCATATCAATAGCATGATGAATACTAGATAAATCTATGCGATAGCGTTCTAATGCCTCTAATAATTTAAATTCTGCTCGCGATATTTCATCACCCTTTGAATAATGCGGTGCTCCTGCCCTATAGTTAGATTGCAAATTCTTTTGGCTGTCTAGTCCATAATAAATTTTGTCCCCTACATAAATAGATAACACTATATCTGGGGATTTGACATCCAATTTAAATCCCATACCTTCAATATATGATGCAATTTCTTGAGTGAGATTTTTATCAATAGCATTTATACCATAAACTGTTCGTACTGCTACTTTCAATTTTTTATCAAGTTTAATAAACAATTTATTTAACACATCAAAATTCATTTGTACACATTCGCAATCAATTTTGTGAAAAAATCTAACAAATATAGAAGCATTTAAATAGTCAACAATATCTAGCCTCTTTTTTCTAATGTTAAGCAATGAAATAACTTTTTGAAAAAGAAGATTGTTGTCTTGAATAATTTCTTTCTCATTTTGGTTCAATAATCCTACACCATCACCCAACACATCAAATTTACCAATTTCATACTCCACTAAATTATGGTATGCTGAGTCATAATAAATTATATATTTCAAAATTTACTCCTTGTTTTAATTTTATATGAATTTACGATAAAAGTCAAACCAATAATACTAATTTAAAGCAAACAAATAAATTTATGAAATATATATTTTTTGTATTTTTTCAAATAAATTAATTACTACTTAGAAATAAAAAAGTAGAGATTAAACCAACTCTACTCAATGCCAACAATGGCGGGTGTTTGCAAAATGCAAACCTGATAAAGATACTTAATTGCGATTACAAAAAGTATCTTTTTTAATTAAATTTATTCAACTTTAATGGTTTTAGCGTATTCATAAGCGTGGGTAGCGGCTATTGCACCATCTGCAGTGGCAGTTACTAATTGCCTTAAAACAGTGTTAGTACAATCACCAGCAGCATAAATTCCGTCAACATTTGTTCTTTTATGCTTATCTACCTTGATATATCCGTCTTTATCGGTTTCTACAATACCTTTTAGCCATTCAGTATCAGCATAATGTCCCACTGCAATAAATATGCCGTCAATTTGTATTTGGCTATCTTGATTTGTTTTTTTATTGTGCAATCTCACTGCTTCGACCTTATTATCTCCTATAATTTCTGTAACTTCACAATTTGTGTGTATTTCAATTTTATCTTTTTTGATTTCGTCTTGTATTCTATCTATCAAAAACTCTTGTGCTTTCATTCCATCACTACGCACGATTAAATGCACTTTATTAGCTATATGTGCTAAATAAGTAGCATCTTCTGCAGCGGCATTGCCACGCCCAACAACTGCGACATTTTTGCCACGATAAAATGCTCCATCACACACTGCACAATAACTTATACCACGCCCAATCAATTTTTCTTCGTTTGGCAATCCTAAATTTCTAGGCGATGCACCTAAGCACAATATAATTGCCTTACAGTGATATGTCGTATCTTTAGTCTTGACAGTTTTCAAATAGCCGTCTTCTATAGATAAAACCTTTGCGTACCTGATTTCTACGCCCAAAGTTAACACTTGTTGTTGAATAGTGGTGACCAATTCAATCCCACTCACACTTTTAAATCCCGGATAATTACCTATATCGTAAGTGAGTGCGGCTTGTCCGCCTACTGCACCTTTTTCTAAGACCAGAACATCGGCCCCTGCACGCCTTGCGTAAATTGCTGCGGTCATTCCTGCCATACCTTCGCCTATGACAATTATATCGTATAATTTATCCATAATTATCTCCTTTTATAAATTATAGGAAATTTAAAATTCTTTGTCAAGCATAACAAATCATATCTTCTTTTAAATTTAAATGGGAACTATCCGTTCCCTTTAACATTTGATTATGTCCAGGGGATTTCATCCCCTATAACCCTAGAGGTGGGATGCCCCACCATGGCGTGGTCTAAAGTTCGTACTAGTACTTGCTTTGTAGGTTCTCTCAAAGTAGTGACCAATGCTGTACTATAGTCGACTGCACCTATGGTCTTG
>CALWAB010000114.1 GCA_944372745.1 uncultured Clostridia bacterium
TTGCTTCATCAAAGTTGGTCATAAAGCCTGCTTCAACTAAAGTGGCTGGACAATTCACAGATGACAGCATTGCTACATCAAGTGTTTTAACTCCTCGCCCCAACTGTGGCGTGCCTTGTATGACATATTCATATACATCGTTTGACAATACGTGACTGCGTGAAGCTGGTGCATTTTGTGGAGAGTAGTAAACTTCCATGCCATTTGCATCACTAAATACAAGTTCATTGCCTGCTGCATTATAGGCAAATGTAACAAGTGCTGACAAATTTTGTGCATTGACGCGTGCTACCCTTGTATTTAGTCCTGTATCAGTGCGTTCAGGCTTGACATCAAAAATGTTGAAACCTGTACGAAGGCAAGCAATTAAAAAGTAATTTTTAGTTGGATAGTTAAACTCATTTTCATAAATACTTCTATTCAAATAAGGCATTATAGGCGTGCGTTTGCCTACTGTAGGTGGATTGATTCCGTGTTCGTCGTTTCCACCAATTATAAAAGAACCAGCGTTAGCCATAATATGTAAATCTCCTTCGACTACTATATTATGCTTTCAATAATTAATTCGTTACAATTTACATCTTATAAAAAATATGAATTAAATCTTATTTGACACAAAGCCAATAAATATAAATATTACTTGCACCCCAGAAGTATAGGACAAATTAAATGCAATGCTAAACCATTTAGTTTAAACTGTAACATTTCTCCAATTAAAAAAAATAAGCTGTATTCTTGTATACACAGTATAAGAATACATAATTTGTAAAAAAAGAGAAAGAATAATTTCTCCCTTCCACAAAATTAATAAGTGCAATAAATAATAATCCACATTCTGCACTTAAAATATGAATTTAGTCTTCACATACGGCTTGTTGTGCTTTCTTCATTTTTTTAATGCCTTTCAGTCGCTTCAATGTCTTAAGATAAGCCTTCCCAATAGCGAACAAAATATCAAATACAGTTATATAAAAGTTTGCTTGCATACACAAAACTAATTTATTTTGGCAAAATAATGGTTCACTATCCACTTCATAATTTGAACCACTTTTGCGTGAAAAAACCTGTGCGAATAACAAATCAACAATCATAAGCGCAGTACCTGACAAAATAGCGGTAACCATTGCATCGTTTTTATTTCCTATTTCTATACCTACATAAGTGTCATTTAATACTAACTTATGAATTACATTATTTACAAAGTTTTCAATGAAGATGACACTTTTATCTTCTTTTGATAAGTCAATAGTCGTTTCCTTATCACGCTGATTTCGAGCGGTGACTTGACCATCTGCTATTTTAAATTTATCTTGAATGAGTGACAAAATGTACACTTGCACAGCAATAGCCCCTCTATTTTTTAATAAATTTATATAAAACACAAAATTCACTCTTATAGGTATAAATATCACGAACAATAACACCATTACAATAATTTCTATAATCATATTAATATTGTTTGATTTTATCATCAATTTTATACAAGTTGACCAAGCAATATTAATAAGATTTTATTTTAAAGCATTGACTTTTTAACTTCTTTTTCCACTATAAGCAATATCAAAAGTATTAATATTTTTCTAGCACCAATTGAATTTAATTACAAATATAACTGTTTCTTTTCTAAAGATAAATGAATAGAAATTGTATATGACTATCAATTTTAACACTAAAAATTCGTAAATATTGTCTTAAATCACGCAGAGTATTTACTTATTATTCAACCATATAAAAAACTTTTTTATAATTTTTTTTATTTTTTTAAAATTTGTAACAAATATTGACATTACACTTTTTTGAATGATATAATTATTTTAGAGGTAAAAAATATGACGCCCCAAGAGGAAGAAGTGCAATGCAAACAATACATATATTATAAGCTTGCTAAATTAAAAAATCCAATATTGCTAGTACATATTGCGAAAGCCCCTAAAATACCCCTATCTTGTGTCAAACAAATTGAAAAAAAGTTAATTGAAAGCAAAGAAGATTATTTGCTTTTCCGTTTTGCTCACGAGATACCAAATGCTGATAAGGAGTTATTATACAAGCACATTTCGCAAAGTAACAAATCTTTAAGAACTGCATTTATTCTTGATTTTAACCTAAATAAAATAAATGATTTTTTGTACTATACGGGCCTTGACATTGATATATGTAAAGACATTTTAATAAATCACAAACCTAACACCACTAAGGCATTACTTAGGCTAGCTAAATGTTATAATTCCACTCATTTAGAACGAGCAATAGAAATTCTGGAAAAAGAAAAGGAGCGAAGTTATGAAAAACAACAAAAATGCAATTAGTTTTATGACGCTTAAAATTCTTCCCTTAAGTGACGAAGATAAACAATTTATTGTAAGCGAAGAAGTTACTAGTTATCAAAATTCTAAAGAATACGCAGATTTAATAAAAATTATTAACGAATTTAAAAATTCATATAAACTTTCACCATGGGTGAATCGTTTTGCAATAAAAAACTCTTATCAAAAAGAATTAAAGCAAAAGTGTGATAATTTACGCC
>CALWAB010000115.1 GCA_944372745.1 uncultured Clostridia bacterium
ACTCTGCTATAATTTGCAAAAAGAAAAATATATATCTGCAAATGAAAAACTAAATAAAAGATTGAAGAAAAGCAAGTCACTTTTAAAATAAAAGCGTCCAATTTAATAAATATATTTATTAAGGAGACTATGCATCCCCTAGATGGGATGCCCCACAACATCGTGGTATCCCCCCCCCATTGGTTTTAAAGGGAAGTAATTCCCCTATTTTTTTAATAATTTTCTAAAATAAGTTTTTCAAATAATTCCCCGCTAAAAAAATATTTTTCTTTTTTATCTAACGAAGATTGAAAAATATAATTAAAATTTATATCATAATTTATCTTATCTATGTTTAAAATATTATATTGAACATAATCGAAAAATCTATCTCCATATTGTGCAAAAAATATTTCAGTATGGTTCAAAGTATAAATTATGCTTTTATTAACTATCTTATTAACACAGAGAATAGGACTTGCTTCAAAAAAATATTTTAACTTTTTTACAACATTAGGTCTATCCTTATATAATTCATATATGTAATCGACTATAATATCTCCAAGATTTTCAATGTCTTTTGCTTTAATATCCATAAGAAAAAGCGTCAGCTTACTTGCAAAATGTATTATTTGCAAGCATTTTCTTCTATTAAAGTAAAAAAGTTTTCCACCCCACTCAAACATAGAATTATCGGTCTCTTTTTCTAAAATTATTTTTACGAATTGAGAAAGCGGCTTTGATATTTCATAGGGCATTTTTAATCTATAAGTGTCTATTGTTTTTTGCGTTAAGTATAAAATCATAAAACATCCCTCATTTAATAAACTATAATTTAGTTATAAAAAATTTGTTAATTATTATCATTTATCAAAAAATTTCAATAAAGAAATTTTAATTACACTCTATCAAAGTCTTTCATTGCAGAAATTCGCACATTTTCTATCACTTTGCCCACATTCATTAATTGAGCATTATCTTGTGCCAATTTTTGACATTCGTTTTTGTACGCTAAGCTATTTAAAAAATCTTTTTCATATATAAAATTTGTATACGCACTATGACACCAATAGTTGCGTTTTTCTGTTATTTGCATCAAAAATTTGTAATCACTATTTGATATGTAGTGAAATTTATCACTGAAATCTAGTTTCTTAAGTTGCTTTAATGTTGCTCCAAGTGACCACCTACTCACAGTCTCCAAATTTTTTGACAAACTTCCATTTAACATAGCTGAATATATCAATTTTATATCGTGTTCTATAGTTTGACAAAACATTATTGTTTGTCCTAGCATTGCGTGAAATTCGTTTAATTCCAATTATTTACTCCTATTTTTGTAATTATATCATACTTTGTTATTTTAAATATCATTTTTTTCAATTTTTCTAAATATTACATTTTAATACATCACCCTAGTTTTCATCTAAGGGATTTCATTCTCTTAAGATTAAAAAAGGAACTATCCGTTCCCTTTAACATTTGATTATGTCTAGGGGATTTCATCCCCTATAACCCTAGAGGGGTGATGCCACCCCGTGGCGTGGTCTTGGGTTTGTGCTAGTACTTACTTTGTAGGTTCTCTCAAAGCGGTGACCATTGCCGTACGCAAGTACTCCTTGACCTGTGGTCTTGAAAGGTAACACTAGCCCACTTTAGGACTAAGAACTTAAAATATATTTCTTAGTGCTTTATCAAGCACTAAGTATATTATTTAAGCACTAAATTAGGGCTAGGTACTCAACCTAGGCCACTGCCATACGCTAGTACTTAGTGCGTTAACTCACATTAAAGATATTAGTTTAGTACTAAGTTATACCAATATTCACACCAATAGTTGAATAATAAATTAGTTTTTAGTTTGTTATTTATTTTACCTATGTTATAATTATATATAGGAGATAATTATTATGATAACATTAGTACCTTCATTCCTAGACAATATTCCAAATAATTCCGCGTGGTGTGCATCATTTCAATTAGCGTTCAATGAACTACAATACAACATTCTAGAAAATGATTTTGTCTATAACCAAAATAACTGTCATATTTTAAATTTGCTTGCTAAAGATAATCAAAACTACCCCATTCGCGAGCAAGATTATTATGTCAAATCTGGATTAGCTACTCCACAATTAAAACAAGAAATTATTGATACAATAAAAACAAAATTTAATGAGAAAAGTGATATTTTAGATAATTTCACCTTTAAAGAACCTACGGCCCTAATCTTCATCTATTCAATTCTTAAGAAAAATATGCTTTTTGACGCAAAATTTGAAGATTTAGGCATAGACAAATTTAAAAATATACCTGCTAAATTTTGGGGTGCTAAATCAGAAGAAAGTCTTAAAATTATTACTCCCCTTTTCTACTTAAATGACAAGGATTTTGCTGTAAAAATTAAAACAAAAGATAATGGTTACATCATTTTATATAGAACAGATGATTTAAAGCCTTTTAAAATTGCTTACAATGATTGTATCGACAAAATGAAAAACAACAAACAACATTATTCAATAAAATCTTTCAAATGCCCTAACCTAAAAACAAATTTGATACAAGAATTTGTATATCTTAAAGGACAAAACTTTAAGAACAATAAAAATGGATTAGACTACACCATAGAACGGGCTTTGCAAACATTAAAGTTTAATCTAGATAAAAGTGGTGCAACAATAAAAAGTGAAGCAGGCATTTCTATGCGGTTGACCGCAATTTACATTCCTAAAATAGAAGTAGATTTCATTTTCAATGATACATTTTACCTATTTTGTGTGGATAATACAAACAATGCCCCAATAGGAGAAAACAAACCTTGCCTTGCACTTCGCGTTCAAGACATAGGTGAATATCAATAAGTTTATAAGGTATTGAATTTCTTTAGTTGATTTAAATTCCCCTATCTAAAAAGATATATAATTTTCAGAAACACAAATATATTAATACTTTCAAATGAATCAATTAATATTAAGTTTATTTTTTATATGCTTTAACTCATTAAACATTAAATGTAAAATATATTGCTTTTTATCTTTAAAATAACTACAAATTAAAGTATGTCATTAATGACATACTTTTTCTAATAAAAAACATATAATTTTATTGATTTTTTAAAAAAATTATATTATAATAAAAAAGTTGATATATTTATGTTAAAAGCAAAAAACAATGTGATTATAAAAATAAATGATACATAAATTAACAATTAAATACCTTTCTAGTCAATACACTAATAGTTATAAAATTTATATTAAGAATATAATAAAAAATTTTAAAATAAAAATAATAAGAAATACATTATGGTATATCATTGTTAGCTACATAAATAATATCAAATAAATTTAAAAACTGGAGATGTATCGAAGTGGTTGTAACGAGACGCACTCGAAATGCGTTTGTCGCGAAAGTGGCACGTGAGTTCGAATCTCACCATCTCCGCCA
>CALWAB010000116.1 GCA_944372745.1 uncultured Clostridia bacterium
TAAAAGCAAAATTTGAAATTGCAAAACTATTTACACTATTCAAAGATGGGCACACCCATATAGTTTGGGGTACTCATTATTTGCCTATCAATTTTAAAATAATTGATAACAAAGTTTATATATCAAACATTGTAGAAAATTTATATGATTATAAGTATTGCCAAGTCGAAGAAATTAATGGCATCAATATAAACAAAATATTAGAGCAGATAAATGAAATTGTTTGCTCAGATACAGAAGCGTATAAGGTAGCAAGAATAAAATCATATTTAGGAAACATTGACATTTTGAATGCTTTAAATGTTATTAAAGAAGATGCAAAAAACGTAGACATTACAATCAATAATCAAGGCAAATTGACCACAATAAGTTTGCCTGTTGATGATAAAGACTATTTTGTACAGTCTAAACTAAATTACTCGGTATCAAGAAAAGACAACATTTGCATAATAAAGTATTCAAAATCTCTAGAAGACAGCCTATACCCTTATGCACAATTTGAAAAGGACATAAAAGACAATTTGCTATTGGGCGAAAAAATCATAGTTGATTTGAGGAATAATACAGGAGGAAGTTTTCTATTTTTCAAAACAATTATAGATTATATAAAAGAAAACAAAAATACGGGTTATGTATTAATAAACAACAGCACTTTTTCTGCTGGGGCTTTAGCTTGCTTCACTCTATATCAAAATGGATTTATTCGAGTTGGGCAACCAATGGGCAATTCTGTAAGACGCTATGGCGAAAGCAAATTTTTCACTCAAAGCGGAATCAAATTTTCCGTGTCCACTCAACTGTATGATTTCAGTTCAAAACTAAAACAAGGCACTACCAATGCCCCTGATATCTTTATTCCAGAAACGCTAGAAGATTGGAAAGCACACAAAGATAAAGTTATGGAATATTGTACTTCAAAAATAAAAAAATAAAGGGAACTACCCGTTCCCTTCACCCTTTAGGGGTGGGATACCCCACCGTGGCGTGGTCTTGGTTGGTCTAGCACTTACTTTGTAAATTCTCTCAAAGCGGTGACTAAAGCCGTACGCAAGTCGACTTGACCTATGGTCTTAGGGAGTGACACTAGCCTACTTAGTACTAAAAATAAAACAATATTATTTTAGTGCGTTATCAAACTAAGTATATTATTCAAGTACTGAGTTTATGGTTAGGTACTAACAAATGACCAAGGCAAGATGCCTTCGCATCCTATGCCGTACGAAAGTTGCTTTTATGCTTTTACCCAAACTAGATATATTATATTTACACTCAATTAATTCTAAAATGTTACACGAAAATGAATTAAAATTTTAAGTAATTTAAAATTTAAATTTGCTTTTTTATTTATTTTCATACTTTTACTTTTATATAACAAAATCATTTTTTTGTTTAATAAATTACTTTTTTTTAATAAAAATAATTAATGTTATTCTTTTTGTTTACATTTTTTGTCCTATTTTTTATAAACACAAATTGTAATTAAGTATTATTTTTACAACTTAACTTGCAATTTCATAACATTATATTAATATTTTAAGCATTTACCTTTGTTTATTTAACAAGTCTTATAAATTTTTTGTAAAATGATTTTTTAAATTATTTTTTTTAGCAAAAGAATTATAACCAATTTAACGCACATAAATTCAATATAATTCAATTTATTCAACTTTTTAATTACAATACTTATAATATTGAATAACGCTTACAAAAAAAACAGTATTTTCATACTGATTTGAGAGTGTAAACAAATTTTTTCTAGGGAATTTTCCATCCCCTAGAACCCCAGTACAAGGACAATTGTCCTTGTACTGTGAACTTTTAGAGTGACACTAGCCTACTTAGTACTAAAAACAAAACAATATTATTTTAATGCGTTATCAAGCACTAAGTATATATTAAAGTACTGAGTTTATGGCTAGGTACTCACCAATTAAATAACTTTAATATAACATAAAAAAATCAGTATTAAAAAATACTGATTTTTCAAATAAAATTTAAACAAATTTTTTACAATACGACAAATAATTTGAATTTATTAAACTTTCACTATGACTTGTCTTTCGTCCCCTTTTGTATATTCAATGTTCTTTACGCAACCAACTGCTTTTATGTCGCTATCAAATGTTTGAACATATTCTGGATAACCTACTATTTCTAAGTTTTCTATCTCAAATTTGAGCGACAAATTATTTTCGCTCTTATACTTTCTAATATTTGACACAATGTCTACGACTGCATCGCCTTGTTCGACTATATTGCCATCAACATCAAGTGGAATGTATGACATTTGCGTCTTATGGATAGAAATTTCTTTTTCGTACTTTTCAAAATAATCTTTGTAGATTTCTTCACAAATGTGTGGCAAATAAATTGCGAACATTTTTAACATTTCTTTGAGCACCATAAAGCAAGCATATTTAGCACTGTCTGTAGCGTCTTGTCCAAAAATTTGTGGATTATACAAACGGCGTTTTGCTATCTCTATGTAGTTGTCGCAGAAATTCCAGAAATACTTTTCAAGTTCTGCCATAGCAAGACCTATTTCATACTTTTCCATATAGTTTCTAAAATTCTTCTGCATTTGATTAAATTTCGCTATTACCCATTGGTCTATAGGTAGAAGTTTTGGCTCTGCTACTTCATAGTCTTGCAAGAATGAAAGCACGAATTTGCTTGCATTCCAAATCTTATTGACAAGTTTTGCCCCATTCTTAAATTCGCCTTCGCTGAATATTATGTCTTTACCAAGGCTACCAGTTGCTGACCAATAGCGTGTGACATCGGCAGACTTTTCATTTATCAAACTTTCAGGGCTGAACTTTGCGTTGTTTTTGCTCTTAGAAATTTTATTGTCCTTGTCCGCAAGCACGAATCCTGAAATCATAACATTTTCCCAAGGCAAACAATTTGAATGGTAGAATGATTTGACAATGGTATAAAAGTCCCAAGTCCTGATAATTTCGTGTGCATTTGTTCTCAAACTCATTGGCATCATTTTATTGTATCTATCAGTTCCCCAACCGCAGTTGATTTGTGGAGTGACAGATGAAGTGTGCCAAGTGTCAAATACATCTGTTTCTGGCTCAAAATCGTGGCATCCACATTTAGGACAACAATCTACAGGTGGTTTGTCCACAAGCGGATTGACAGGTAAATCTTTCTCGTCTGCAACAATCACTTGCCCACAGTGTTTACAATACCATACAGGAATTGGTACTCCAAAATAGCGTTGACGCGATATGCACCAATCTCTATCTACATTTGACACCCAATCAAAATATCTATTTTTCATATAATCTGGATACCAATGCACTTTCTCGCCCATTTTCTTAAAATCATCTTTATGACTGAGCAAGTCCACAAACCATTGTTTCTTTATGAGAATTTCCATAGGTGTACTGCATCGCTCGTGAGTAGACACTGCGTGCGTAAGCGTTTCGGACTTAATGAGTTTACCGCTTTCATTCAAATCCTTGATAATCTCTTGCCTTGCCACTTTAATTTTAAGTCCAGCGTATTTTCCTGCCAAGCCCGTCATTCTTCCGCCGTCATCTATTGCTACCTTAATTGGCAAATGGTGTTTTTCTTGCCACAATAAGTCAGTTTCGTCCCCAAATGTACAGCACATAACTGCACCTGTTCCCTTCTCTTTATCGACTAATTCGTCCGTAAGTACTGGGACTTCAAAATCATAAAGCGGAACTTTCACTGATTTCCCCACAAAATCTTTGAAGCGTTCGTCTTCTGGATGCACGAATACGCATACGCACGCACATAACATTTCAGGGCGTGTGGTCGCAATCATAAGGCCTTTGCCCAATTCAGCACATTCAAAATTCATATAATTGAATGTAGACTCCAAGTCCTTGCTCTCAAGTTCTGCTTGAGCAATAGATGTTCGACATTCTGTACACCAAATGGCTGGCTTTTGTGCGTAGTAGACATCACCCTTTTTATACAAGTCCAAAAATGACATTTGCGAAATCTTCTGCACTTCAGGACTAATTGTGCTGTACTTTAAGTCAAAGTCCGCACTATTGCCTGCCATTATGAACACTCTTTGATAGTCTTCTACATATTTCTTGGCTACATCAAGACAAATCTTTGTAAATTCTTCTCTAGGCAAAGTATGTGCTCTTATGTCGCGTTCTTTCTCAACCAATCTCTCAGTAGGGAGTCCGTTATTATCAAAGCCAAAAGGATAAAACACATTGAAGCCTGTCATTCTCTTGTAGCGTGCTATAAATTCGCTTTGTGAATATGAGAAAATGTGTCCTATATGTATATGCCCACTGACTGTTGGAGGTGGATTATCTATAGAATAAATAGGTTTACTAGAATTAGGGTCAAAAGCGTATATTTTCTCTTTCTGCCAAAATTCCTGCCACTTTGGTTCGCTGTCTTTAAAATTATACTTATCTAACATCTTTTACTCCTTCGCTAACTTGCGTTTTTGAAATTTCTTCATAAAGTTTAAATAAATCAATATGTGCTATTTCATCTATAAAATTTTTAATTTTCTCATTATCATACAAAACAAATTTGTAATCGCCCACTTCGGCGTTTTCATACTTGTCTTTGACATATTTTAATTGTGGATGCGAATTATCATAATTGACTTTATAAAAATTATTTACAAAAGGAAGTGTTGCATCATAAGTTTCAAACAACATACTTTTAAAATTATCGCCATATTTGTCAATGTCATTCAAATTTAAAAATTTAATATAAAAATAATAATCTGTAACTAAGTGCAAAAAATAACCTAAGTCATAATCGGTAGTTATGCCATTACAACAAACATAATACCCTAAATCGACTTTGTTTAAATAATATTCTTTGAGTGATTTGCTATTAAAATTGTGCCCATAATGAAAATTGCCATCTTTTTTATCGACAATAGACAGCAAATCTGGTGCAACTGCACCATAAATAAAGTCATCACTTGCAACAATATTATGTGCCTTCGCCCACTCTTGAGCAACAGCAATATGAACAGTTAAATTTGCCATTATAATCCTTTTATACAAAAAAATCGCACATATAATGTACGATATAGTATAATATAATTTGTTTTTTTTGTCAAGCAGAGTGCATAATACTAAATGAATTTTAAATTTTGTATTTGTATGAAAATCACCCATTCCCATTCAACTATTGCAAGTTTTATTTTTGTCGCACAAACTCTTATAGTATTCATAATTTTTTAGAGTACTTACATCATTAGGTTTACACTCTAAGGCTTTCTTTATATAATACACCGCTTTTTTTTAATGCTTCAATCTATATTCACAGTACGCAAGATTATAATAAGGAATAAAATCATAACAATCTTTGAGTATAAATGCTCCGCTTGAAAAGTTCGGCTTGCCTAGTGCTTGCTTAAGCCAATATTTTGCATGTTCAAATTTTCCGTCATTACATAAATAAAGCGAAAGTTGGCACAGCACTTCACTGCGTGGTTTATCATATACAAAACTTGAATAAAGCATTTGATACGCTTGAACATTGTAATGTAAATGCCTATAACACTGTGCACAATTTAGACACGCTTGAATTTGATTTTCTACAAACGCGGGCTTTTTCAAAAAACTTTCATATTCACACATTGCTTCAGTATAATGTTCCGTATAAAAAAGTTCATTAGCGTAATAAAATTGCATTCTAGGACTAAATTCTACGCCTTTTGCCTTTAAGCGTTTATAAAAATTTAAATTTCTAAGCGGGTCACTTTCCTTTTCTTTTCTATGCTCAATCGTTATATCTAAGTTGACAATATTGCCACTAGGCACAATGACTTCGTGAATTGGGTCGACAAATCTAAATTGTGGAGCATTTTTTACAATGCGTTCTCGCTTGTAACAAAAAGTCGCATTGCCATTTTCATCAAATGCGGTAGCATACAACATAAAGGCAACATCAAAATCTTGCCCACTCTCTTTAAATGCCTTAATTTTCTCTATGTTCTCGTCCGTTATATAGTCATCCGCATCTAACCACATCAAATATGGTTTTGTAGCTTTTGAAAAAGCAAAATTTCGTGCTTTACTGAAGTCGTCCACCCATTCAAAATCGTATACTTTATCAGTGTACTCTCTCGCTATGCTTTTAGAATTGTCCGTGCTTCCTGTGTCAACTACTATTATTTCATCTGCAAATTGACTGGCACATTTCAATATGCGTCCCAAAGTCTGTTCTTCATTTAAAACTATAAAACAACAACTAATTTCCATATTGATATAATATGTATGAATTTTTATTCGTGATACTCTAAAGTTATGAAAGGAACTCCCCATTTTGCTATCTAGGGGATTTCCCACCCATTAGATTTTGGAAGGGAACTACCCGTTCCCCTTCACCCCTTGTTTGTGTATAGGGGATTTCACATCCCCTATAACCCTAGTGGCAGGACAAAGGTGATGCCACCCTATGGCGTGGGTACTGGCGTACGGCAGTGGTCTTGTTTGTACGCCTCTATCTTCTATTGTTTAATAACAAGCGGTGAACAATGCTGTACGCTAGTTTTTAGGGGATTTCATCCCCTATGACCCTAGAGCAGAACAGTGTCCTGCACCTATAGTCTTGGCGTGAAGCACAAGCCAACTTTAGTACTAAGAACAACAATAAAATATATCTTTGTGCTTTCGCACAAAGTATAATTATTGAGTACTTATTCTGTGCCTAGGTACTCACCTAAGATTATAGCGGTGCACCATCGTACCCACGCCACGGGATGGCATCACCCCCGCATTCACACGCACTTAGGTTATAATTATAATTAACTAAAAAGGACTTATGATATTTCCATAAGTCCTACTTTTTTTAAATTATTTATCGTCGTCTTCGTCATCAAAATCGTCATCATCGTCATCATCAAAATCGTCATCATCGTCAAAGTCGTCTTCTTCGTCATCATCGTCTGCAAATTCTTCGTCAAAATCTGCACTAAATTCATCTTTAGCCAAATCGTCTATATCTGCAAAACTCAAGTCCGCAATATCATCCATATCAAGTTCGTCAGTAAGCCCCGCATCGTATCCATCGTCTATACTGCCTATTGATGCCATAGGTCCAATATTTTCATCTTCGTCACTATCTGGCTCTAGGCCTTCTTCATTGACATATTCATTCCATTCTGACAAATCAAGGTCGTCTATGTCTGCTCCTTCTGCTTCTTTTTCTGCAGCACATGAAGCACACATTATTTCGTCCTCTGTTATATAATTAGTCTTACAAATTGGGCATAATTCAAGGTCGACATCACAATTTAAGCTATCGCTTCTTGAATTCATTTCATTTATACATACGCTACAATATTCTTCGCCTTTCTTTATATAGTTCAATTCACATCTAGGGCATCTTTTATATGTTGTTTTCATATTTTATTCTCCATTCCCATTTTTAAAATGGTTTAGTATATTTTAATGATTTTTATACAAAATGTAAACTATTTTACGCATAAAAAAGCAAAAAATTCACTTTTTTTTCGTGAATTTTTGATTTATTTTCTCATTAATTGACAAATTTTGACAAACACAAGCTTTTATCTGTCGATTTCGGGCATTTTATGGTGTGTTTCCTCATATTTTTTTCTTGCAGCAATTAATCTAGTCTTATCCTCATCTGCAATATATTTCTTCCAATATTTTAAAATATCTCTACCCAAAACTGTTTTTAAAGAAGCACCGTGTTCAACTAATTTTTCCGCTTTATCTTGTTGCCTTGTTATACAAGCCATTTCAAGTGGTTCTACATCTCTTATTCTGTCATCTACATACAATTTGCCTTGTGCACATTTTGATGCATCACTCTCAAGCAACAGGTCAAAACATTTATCTGCGTGGTTATCTAATGCTGTGAAAATATAATTATCGTTATAATCAAATCTCAATCCCGCATCTATGAGCACTTTTAAAGTATCTATATCATCTTTACTTATTGCATCATACGCTACTTGTTTTGATGATGTTCCTGTTACCAATTTATGTAATATTCCTTTTACAACCGCATTTTCCATTGTTAATTCTTGCTCTGTCATATTTACTCCTATTGATTTTCCCTATTCAAAATTACTTCGTATATATTTTTCGTATCTTCGTCTATTCTAACCTTTTCACTGATTTCTACGCCAGCAATCACATATACTTCATTATCGCTAGCAAGCAATGGTATATTATCACGCAAGCGTGCAGGCACTTTCTTATTGACTAGATAACTCTTCAATTTCTTTGTGCCACCGCCAAATTTTTCAAATACATCTCCGTCTTGTCTAAAACGCCACTTGACGCCTTTAGGCAATTTGTCCGCGTCGAACTTAAGACTATTAGGCGTCAAATCTACATTGGTTACTCTTTTTATAACAAGTGTTCCCAATCCGTCAATCTTTATTCTTCCTGTTCTAAATATCCAAGATTGCGTGTTTGTCTTTGGCACTTTCTTAAATATTGTTATGTAATCATATTCGCACACTGCAAAAATTTTGTTAGGCAAACTGATTTTTGAACCATTTTCACCCATTTTTGCTAGTGCCTTAATCATTTCAATATGTTTACTTTCAATGTCTGCATATATGTCTATGCTGTGAAATGCTCGCCTAATCATTCTATTCACAATTGGCTCTGGATATACAAAATAATTGCGTGGCATTTTGACTGTGTGAGTTTCTTTATTTACAATCACTGCGTCAAGTGTTACCAAACTCTCTATGTATTCATCGTCTTTACGGCAAATATTACCAAAGTTTGCCAAATTTTCTTGGCAATTAGGGAATTTTTCTTCCAATTTAGGAAAAATTTCATTCCTTATAAAATTACGAGTATAAGCACTGTCATCATTAGTTTCGTCATCAACATAGTTTAAATCATTTTCGACAATGTAATCATTGATCGCTTTTCGCGAAATATTGAGCATAGGACGGATAAATATACCTTCACTAATCATAGACATACCACTTGCCCCGCTCAAACCTGCTCCACGCAAAATGTGCATAAGCACCGTTTCTGCTTGGTCACTGATGTGATGTCCAAGAGCAATTTTATCCACAATACCTTTTTTAATCAATGCTCTAAACATTTCGTAACGCCCTTCGCGTGCCGCTTGTTCAAGTGTCAAATGGCGAGTGCGTGCCAAGTTGTATGAGTCTATGACAAATTTATAGCAACGAATACGATTTTCTGCACAAAAATCTGCCACAAATCTTGAATCTCTGTCGCTTGTATCACGAATACTATGGTTAATATTAATACAAACTACTTCAATATCCAAATCTTCCTTAATAGAATTCAAATAATGCAATAAACTGATACTATCGCGCCCCCCACTGCAAGCCACACCGATAATCTCGCCGGGCTTAACTAGGGACTTCATATTGTCCATAACTTTCTTAAAAATTTCCATAATAAACTCCGTTAGAATATTATATACTATTTGTTCTGAAAATTCAATACCTTGATAAAGAAATTTTAAGGATTAATACTTTATTTTTGCTGACTTTGAAATATTTTCTTCATATTTAATTAAAAGGGAACTACCCGTTCCCTTTTGCCTACTTTTATCTAGGGGATTTCATCCCCTAGGGGTGATGCCACCCCTTGGCGTGGTCTAAAGTTTGTACTAGTGCTTAATTGATAGGTTCTATTAAAGCAATGACCAAAGCCTTACACTAGTCCTAGGGGATTTTCCATCCCCTAAAACCCCAGTACAAGGGCAATCGTCCTTGACCTGTGGTCTTGGTAGGTAACATTAGCCCACTTTAGTATAAAAACTAAAACAAATAATTCTTTAGTGCGTTATCGCACACTAAATTTATTTATTTTATACTAAATTTATGCTTAGATATTTGCCAAAAACCAATACCGCACGCTAGTACTATTAAGTTGCATAAATTCTCAACTCCCAATACCGTAATCAAGTTAACACCACACTCACACTAAGAAAATCTCTAGACAATAGCATCTCCTATTCCTTTTTTAATTTGCTTTATCACTTAAATTGGTTTGCGTAAGTGTATAACTTAGTATTGAAAAGGCTAACAAAAATTCTGCTGGGTAATACAAAACCAAGCATATTATTCCTACAACAGGTAAATGTGCAAAGACATTGAGTAAAAGCATTAAGTCACTCAAAAAGAACATTATACTACCAATTAGAATTATTAAATTGACGACATTTTTTTGTTTAACATAATTAGAAATTGCTTTGCCCACCATAAACGAGATAATTAGTGCATACACAATGCACACTATTTCCATTAAGATACCGCCAAAATCAAAGATTGGTGCAAGCACTATAAATAGCATTGATGGCACAAATATCACTGCACCATAAATTAAATCTTTCCAATCAAATTTTATTAGCATACAGTATGACACAAAGAAGAAGATATGCCCTATTGCAAACAATGCTGCTCCCACTATGAATTGGACTTCCAAAATTATGTCACCGAGCATTGCAAAAACTAAGCCCACTAACATAAAAATAGGAAATTTCAAGTTGGTTTTACACTTGATAGTGTACGCCAAATTGACAATGCCGACAAGCACAAAACACGCACTTGTGATACTCTTTATCAATATTCCCCCTATGATTATATAGACCACATCTAATGCTATAATTGCAAGCAATAAAATTGCATTTAGTATTGAAACTGTTTTATTCATTATTTACACCTTATTTTTTTATTTAGGAAATTTCATCCCATTTGTTTATGAAAGGGAACTACCCGTTCCCCTATAACCATTCTTTATTTAGGGGATTTCACATCCCCTATGACCCTAGAGCAGGACAAGGGTAATGCCACCCTATGTCGTGGGTACTAGCGTACGGCTGTGGTCTTGGTTGTATTTATCTATCTACTATTGTTTAATAAAAAGCGGTGACCAATGCCGTACGCAAGTCGACTGCACCTGTGGGCTTGGAGAGTACCACTAGCCTAGCTTAGTACTAAAAACTTTAAATATATATCTTTGTGCTTTACGCACAAAGTATGTTTGTTAGTACTAAGTTGTGTCTAGGTGCCCACGCAAAGACCACTGCCGTACGCTAGTACCCAATGACCATGGCTGTGTGCCATCACTCCTACCCTATGGCGTGGTCTTGGTTAGTACTAGCACTTACTTTGTAAGTTCTCTCAAAGCGACAACCACTACCGTATGCAAGTTGACTGCACCTGTAGTCTTGGAATACTACACTAACCAGCACAAGTACTAAAAACTTAAAAATATATTTCTTAGTGCGTTAATACGCACTAAGTATATCCATGGCGGTGTGCCATCACACCCACTGCCGGACGCCAGTACCTAAGTTATGTCTAGGTGCTCACTCAAAGACAAATGGGGGCGTCATCGCACCCATATATTAATGCTCTTTATGTTAAGCACAGCATATTTAATACAAAATTTATGCTAGACTGCTAAACAAACAACAAAGACTGCGTACCTTCGCACTTAGTACTTACTTTAAGAACATTCTTATTAATTTGTACTTCAATTTATTGTATGGTTGGTAACGCATTGGCAAGTCAAGCCAACATTTTTTGTCAACTATACTCTTATAATGAGTAAATGTTTCAAAGCCGACTTTCCCATGATAAGCCCCCATTCCAGATTCTTTAAGCCCACCAAAGCCCAATTCTGAACCTGCTATGTGAATGATAGTGTCATTTATACACCCACCACCAAAATCACAATATTTAAGTATTCTATCTTGAGTTTGTTTTGATTTAGAAAATATGTAGAGTGCCAAAGGCTTAGGATATGCACCAATATTGTCTATCACTTCATCAAGTGTATCATAGGTGACTATTGGCAAAATTGGGCCAAATATTTCATCTTGCATAACTTCGTCTTTGAAAGTAGATTTCACAAGCGTAGGCTCAATTTTCAAGGTATTTTCGTCTACTCTTCCACCAAAAATCAAATTGTCTTCAGTTATAAAACTCTTCATAACATTAAATTGTTTTAAATTTATGAGCCTTGGGTAGGCGTCATTTTCAAGCGGTGTGACGCCATACTGTAGTACTATTTCTTTCTCAATAGCACGCAAGAGTTCGTCTTTTATATCATTATGACAATACACATAGTCAGGAGCGACACAGGTTTGACCACAATTTAAGAATTTACCAAATACAATACGCCTTGCAGAAAGTTCTATATCCGCATCGCTATGCACAATACAAGGACACTTGCCTCCAAGTTCTAGTGTAACAGGCGTAAATCTTTCCGCCGCCTTTTGCATAACAATTTGTCCCACTCTTGTACTGCCTGTAAAGAATATATAATCAAAATCTTGTTCAAGCAAAAATGTGCATTCTTCTTTCTCGCCTTGCACCACTTCGACATGTCCTTTTTCAAAGGTAGCATTTAGAAGTTTTTCAACTACTTGGCTTGTGTATGGTGAAATCTCGCTAGGTTTTAGAATGACGCTATTGCCAGCCGCCACAGCATCCACTATTGGTTCAACTGCCAACATAAATGGATAGTTCCAAGGGCTGATGATAAGCACACTGCCATAAGCACAAGGTATTTCAAAACTTTTAGAATGAAACTGTGCAAGCGGTGTTTTCACTCGTCTAATCTTGGAGAATTTGCGAATGTGCTTGAGCATATAAGTGATTTCGCTGAGCACAAGCCCTATCTCAGACATATAACTTTCCACTTCACTTTTATTTAAGTCTTGTTTTAAGGCTTGCATTATTTCGTCTTTCATTGCAAGGATATTATTGTATAACTTCCTTAAACACTCTTTGCGAAGTCTATAGTCGTACATTTTTCGCTGTTTTTGATAATCTTTTACTCTATTGACTTTCTCTAAAATGCTTTCTGTGTCAATTTGCCTTTCTTCAGTCATTGCACACCTTCCTATAAATTTCTTCTAATTGTTCCGCCGTATAAAGCACAGGCACTGGATACAACGGATTCGCTTCTTTCTCTGCAGTTTTTGCAAGTTCCACAATATCTTCCTTTTTCAAAGCGTCTATTTTCTTAGGTATCCCCATTTCGACATTTAAGTCCTGAATCTTCTCAATTAATATTTTGCTCGCAACTTCCTTAGAAGTATTTACATCACACCAACCTAAATATAGGCATATTTCCTTTAATTTTCCGTAAATTTTTCTGCCATACATTTTGAGAACATACGGAAGTAGTACAGCATTGGCAAGACCATGTGCGACATTGTATTTGCCCCCAAGCGAATGTGCCACTGCGTGAACATATCCTACATAGGACTTTGTGAAAGCAAGCCCCGCTAAATATGAGGCTTTAAGCATATTCTGCCTTGCTTCAATATTATCTCCGTGATGATACACTTCCAATATGTTGTCAAAAATTAACTTCATAGCTTTAAGTGCATATTCCCTTGTTTGCTTTGTAGTACTATTGCCGATATATGCCTCTATTGCGTGAGTGAGTGCGTCCATTCCTGTTGTAGATGTCACAAATTGTGGCAAACCTAATGTGAGTTTTGCGTCAAGAATTGCATAACTAGGTATTAATGGAAAATCGTTGATAGCATATTTATGCCTTGTATCGCTATCGACTATAACACTTGCTATGGTCGTTTCACTGCCTGTTCCTGCTGTCGTAGGAATTGCTGTGAGTGTAGGTATTTTCTTAAGCACTTTCAAAATGCCTTCCATTTGACTGAGTGATTTTTTAGGGCGTGCAACTCTCGCTCCTATAGCCTTAGCACAGTCCATAGTTGAACCGCCACCTAAAGCGACAAGCGTTTGACAATGATTATCATTGTACATCTTTAAGCCATCTTCGACATTTTGGGATGTAGGGTTAGCCACTGCTCCGTCAAAAATAATTGTTTCTAGCCCATTTTCTTTTAAAGTATTATTCAGTTCGTCCATTAGCCCTAATGCTATCAAATTTTTGTCCGCCACAATCAACACTCTATTGAGTTCTTTTTCTTTGAGCATTTTAGCAAGTTCATTATAATCTTTTAAAATCTTTGGTTCTCTATATGGTAAAAATGGTATAGCCACTTTTAAAACAAACTGAAAGGTCCTACAATAAATCTTCTTAAATATATTCATAATTACTCCTATTTTTTATTTTAAAATGTATAACACTATGTCAAAATATTAATATCATATAACAATATAATTCATCAATAATAAAAAATGTTTTGAATATCAAAGCATTCAAAGCATTTTATTATAGCATACTAAAAATAAATTGCCTAACATTCGCACTCACTAATTAAAAATTTGTGCAAAATGTCAAAACAAGTAGAACAATGTTCTACATATGGGCTTTGGTATGTAGCCTACTCTAGTACTTTAAAATTTAAAAAATCACAATATTATTTATTGTGATTAATTTCTTTCCCTGTTATGTCTATTATTAAATCAGCTGATTCCACTTTGTTATATTGGTGTTGTATACCAATGGTTGCCATTCCGCGTTCTTTGCCTGCGTTTAAATATTTTTGCATATCTTCACATAGCACGCACTCGTTCGCCGGCACGCCAAAGTACTCTACCGCTTGGTCATAGATATCAAGTTTATTAAGTTTCTCATCCATACAAGATATAACTCTTTTAAATTTGTCCTGCACACCCCATTGCACAAGCAAATTGTCTATCAATGGGCGTGTTTGATTGGACACAATGTATTTAGGGACATTAGGAAAATCATTTAACAAAACTTTTACATAATCAAACATTGGCACAGTGTGTTCTTCTTCTATTTCCATAAATATTTCAATATATTTTGGCAAGCTACCTAAAAATTCATCCCTATCGAATCTTTCTGGGTATTTATTTTGAAAATAGTCCGCTATTTCACTTATAGGATGTCCAATAATTCCTTCAAAGTCTTTTTTTGTAAATTCTATACCATATGGCTCTAGACATCTCACCCAAGTGAGATAATTTAATGGTTCTGTATCCGTGATTGTTCCGTCAAAGTCCATTAGTATCACTTTCTTTGATTTGATTATGTCGTTTAATGTTTTATTCATAATTTCACCTTTTTATTTTTTATTATAACACAAATAATTTACTTTTGTTGCATTAATAAAGAACTTTATTTCCTATTCCTCTTCACCTTTTGATTTATATCTAGGGGATTTCACATCCCCTAGAACCCTAGTGGCAGGACAGTGTCCTGCACCTGTGGTCTTGGTAGGTACACTAGCCCACTTTAGTACTAAAAACTTAAAATATTTTTCTTAGTGCTTTATCAAGCACTAAGTATATTATTTATGTACTAAATTGGGGCTAAGAACTTGACCTAGACCACGGCGGTGCGCCGTCGCACCCAATGCCGTACGCTAGTTACGAAAGGGAACTACCCGTTCCCCTTCACCCTTTAGGGGTGGGATGGCAGATTATAATATCAAGTGCAACACTTGTAAAAGTTTTGCACTTGACTTGACAATCTGCCGATGCCCCACCACGGCGTGGTCTAAAGTTTGTATTAGCCCTTACTTTATAAGTTCTTTCCAAGCAGTGACCAATGCCGTACGCAAGTACCCTTGACCTATGGTCTTAAAGAGCAACAAGCCAAGATTAGTACTAAACATATCAAAAATTATTTTTGTGCTTACGCACAAAATAAGTTTTATGTACTAAGTTGTATCTAAGTACTCATCAATGACCACTGCCGTACGCCAGTACCTAAGTTGTGTCTAGGTACTCACCAAAGGTACGCCATTGAGTAACATTTCACAAACTGCTATTTATTTTGCTTTTTTAGATAAATCAACAATACGGATATATCAGCAGGATTAACGCCTGATATTCTGCTTGCTTGCCCTATTGTGAGCGGTTTAATCTTATTTAATTTTTGCCTTGCTTCTATTCTCAATCCGTCTATACTCATATAGTCTAAATCAGGGTCAAGTTTTTGATTTTCAGCTCTATTCTGCTCGTTTATCTGTTGTAATTGCCTTTTTAAATACCCTTCATATTTGACTTCCACATTGATTTCACTTAGTACATTATGTGGAAATTCGTCAAAAATGTGCAAAATTTCGTTTAGATTAAAAATATCTACATTTGGACGCTTGATTAATGCGGATATAGAAATGCTATTGTCGACAGGCGTTTCTCCTAATGCTTGTAAAAAGTCGTTGATTTCGCTTGGCTTTATCATTGTATTGAGCAAACTTTTTGCTTTCTCAATATACTTTAGTTTCGTTTTATATATCTCATACTGTTCATCACCCACCAAGCCGACCTTCCTTCCGTACTCAGTCAAACGCAGGTCGCAGTTGTCTTGTCTTAATTGCAGCCTAAATTCCGCACGCGATGTCATCATTCTGTATGGCTCATTTGTGCCTTTTGTGACTAAGTCGTCAATCAACACTCCTATATAACTCTCTGAACGCTTCAATATTAGTGGCTCACGACCTTGCAATGACATTGCACAATTAATGCCAGCTAGCAAGCCTTGTGCTCCTGCTTCTTCATATCCAGAAGTACCATTGATTTGCCCAGCAAAATACAAACCGCTATAATCTTTACTCTCAAGTGTTGGCTTCAATCTAGTACTGTCTATGCAATCATATTCTATAGCGTATCCGTCACGCATAATGAAAGCCCTTTCAAGCCCGTGCATAGATTGTACAGTCTTTTTTTGAACATCCATTGGAAGCGAAGTGCCGAAGCCTTGCAAATACCACTCGTTTGTACTAGCACTTTCAGGCTCTAAAAATAATTGATGGCGTTCCTTATCACTAAAACGCATAACTTTGTCTTCTATAGACGGACAATACCTAGCACCAACGCCGTGAATTGAACCATTATACAAAGGAGCTCTATCTATATTGTCTTTGATAATTTTATGAGATTCCGCATTTGTATACACAAGATAACAAGGACGAATATTGGGCAATTTAGTTTTTGTAAGCACTGAAAATGTTTGTATGTCGTCATCGCCATATTGAATATCCAATTTGTCAAAATCTATTGTGCGTGCGTCTATTCTAGGTGGTGTACCAGTCTTAAAGCGTCTCAATTCAAAGCCTAATTTTTGTAGCGAATCACTTAAGTAACTTGCTTGCTTAAATCCACTAGGCCCTATTTCTTGAATATAGTCGCCCGTGATAATGCGTGCCTTCAAGTATACGCCTGTACATACCACTATTGCTTTACAATGAAATATTTCGCCTGACGCTGTTTCTAGTCCTACGACTTTATTATCTTCAACCAATATTTCTTTGGCTTCGCCTTGCTTTAAATACAAATTATCTTGTTGCTCTAAAGTGTATTTAGTGAGTTTATGATATTCAACTTTATCGACCTGTGCTCTCAAACTATGTACTGCTGGGCCTTTGCCCACATTGAGCATCTTTATTTGTAAAAGGGTTTGGTCAGCTGTGCGTCCCATTTGTCCGCCTAATGCGTCCATTTCACACACTAAATGCCCTTTTGCTGAACCACCAATGGAAGGATTGCAGGCAAGAAAGCCAACCGCTTCCAAGTTTATTGACAACACAAGTGTCTTATGACCAAGTCGTGCAAGTGCCAAGCCTGCTTCACTGCCTGCGTGCCCCGCTCCAATGACTATAGCATCAAAATCTTCATAATTTTCCATAACTTTTTCCCTGACATTTTAAAAATATTGTTTATCTTTTGTATTTTATTACGCAAATACTAGGATAGATTGTATCTAGGGGATTTCCCATCCCTTTGATGCCCTAGTGGGGGTGATGCCACCCCGTGGCGTGGTCTTAGTTGGTACTAACACTTACTTTATAGGTTCTCTCAAGGCGGTGACGACTGCCG
>CALWAB010000117.1 GCA_944372745.1 uncultured Clostridia bacterium
AGCAGTGGCAGAACTGACGGCGGTACTAGTGCAAGAGTATTTGGGACTTTTCTCACTTGGATGCAGGAGAAGAAAGAGCCTGTATTTGTAGTTGCCACTGCTAATGACATAAGTTCGCTTCCTCCTGAACTATTGAGAAAGGGGCGTTTTGATGAAATTTTCTTTGTAGATTTACCATCGGCAAGAGAACGAAAAAATATTTTTGATATTCATTTAAGAAATAAAAACCGTGACGCGGATAAATTGGGCTTAGATATGGATAAACTTGTCAAACTTACGGAAGGCTTTTCTGGTGCAGAGATAGAAGAAGTGGTAAATGAGGCACTATTTAATGCTTATGCCAATAAGCAGGACGATTTGTCAATGCAAAATCTCATAGATTGTATTGAAGAAACTTCACCATTATCTAGGACTATGGCTGACACTATTACAAGTTTAAGAAAGTGGGCTGAAGAAAGAGCAAGGCTAGCAAGCGAAGACAAACCTGAAGAAGTTAAAGCCCTTGATGACAATATTCCACAACTTCAACAAGAATATAAAAATCCATTTATAAATAGGAAAAACAATGATGATAGACAATAAAATTATTACTATCAAAGAGAATAACACTTTTGATAAAGGGTGGGCGTTATTTGAGCGATATTCATTTAAGCATTGTAATAATTTTAATCATTTTAATCAATATAAGTCGTCAAATGAAATCATACCATATATATCTACTGCAAAATCAATATATTTATTTTTGTATGAGAAATGTCTTCCTAAATTAATTTTAGATGAATTGCAATGGGTAAATAAATATATTGACATTCATATAATTGCAAGCAGTCAAAAAATATTGAATAACTATAATAGTTTAAAATTTAAAACAACGCAAATAGATGAAGATATTAACATCAATTATATTGCTATATTGGGAAAAGAAAATCATTATTATTTTATTGCAAATGGAATTATAGAGAGTGACAATAGCGTATATGATTTAATTGTAAATAAACAATGCAATAATAGTTTGACAATTGATTTTAACAATGTAAATGAAATATATATATTTGATGATAAAAATAAAGATTTCACTTCCATTTTAAATGATGCTGTCAAAAATAAAATTGCAATTAATTACATTACTTCTATAGGGAATTACAAACAAAGTGTGTATGAAAAATACAAAAACCACAATATATTTGTGAGTAATATAAAACAAAATGTAATTATTATAAATGATAAAAATAATAAATTATTTCAGTTAATGACCTACAAATCGTATTCGATATATTTGCCTTTTGGGGATATGTATGATTTTGTTGGAGATATTTATAAATGTTTAAAACATAATAAAAAAACTTTTCCTAAGGGAACAAACCTATATGTTTGCTATAATGGGGAAATGGAAAGGTTAAATATAAAAGACAATATTAATATAAATACCGTTGTAAATTTAGAGCAATTTGAAGATTTTTATAATGAAAACTTTGATAAATCTATAGTAAATAAACATAATGATTATTCTCTAGTCGCTCAAAAGTGTACTTATAATTTTACTCTTATACCGCCTTTATTTGATAAACAAAAATATGGCATATCATCTATATACAATGAAGTTTATTCTTTGTATGACGAGTGGGGAAAAGTACAAAGTTTTGATATAATCAATTTTAAAAATGATATTTTGACAGTCGATGAAGATAATAAATTGATAAACTTTTTAAATGAAATATTACAATTAAATGAAAACATTTTTCCTAAAATTTTCTCAAAATATTGTTTTCATAACTTTAATAGTATTGTGGATAAGTATTGTAATTTATTTGATTATTTTATAAATGATTTAATGCCGATTTGTAGCGAAATATATGAAAAATTATTTAAAGAATTGTTAACGCAAAAATTTGTTTACATTGACAATGAGATTAGTAATTATGAAAAAATAATTTTAGATAAAGAAAAAGAAATAAAAGAGAACAAAAATATTTTAGCGAATAAACACAGAATAGAAGATTTGAAATCTAAAATTAGTGAATTAAATAAAATTAAACAAAATAATTTGCAACAAGATAGTCAATACAATTTAAAAATTCAAGCCTTCAATAAAGACTGTGAGAGTAATCAAAATAATGATTTTATTGATAATAAAGTATCAATTGTTTTGCAAAAGAATACTAGCCCCCAAGATGAGCAATTTAAAAGTATCATAAAGCATAGTTTATATAATTTCAAAAAGTATTTGTTAAATTGTCATCATATATTGACTAAATTTAAAAGGGTAGAACTGCCAGAAGATTATGTAGTATATGAGAAAGATGGGCAAAATTATATTGTGATTGATGCACTTGAAGATTTTATACAGTCAAAAAATATAAGAAAAAAATTTAATTTACAATGTCTAGTAAGGAGATAAATTTATGAGTTGTGATGATGATTATGATGACGGGTGGTATGATGAAATATATGATGAGATAAAAGATGTCTTCAATGAAGTCAGAGTGAAGTTATTGACAAAAGATAGTTTAATAAAAATTGAAAATTCAATGCAAGAATGCATTAAGCAAAAATTATGCAAACTAAATATTTTGTTTCAAAATCTAGATATTTATTCGTATAAAGATTATTTATTTATTAATGATAAATACAATATTGTGAATGATTTAGAGAAGATAGTCACATCTTTTGGTATGGATATAAAACCAATTTTAACAAATTTGAAAGGAAAGAGTTATATAGCTACTGATAAATTAGTTAAATTTTTAGAATTAATTGGGAGCGATTATGATTTTGGGAAAGACTATCAAAAATTAAATGATAATAGTATTGCAGAAATGATAAATTCAAATACGAACGAATTTACAGATATTATTAATCGCTATTCTGGATTAAATGAATTGTTAATGCAAATTAGAGAAAATGATTATGTTTTAGGCGTTGAGAAGCAAACTATCAAACAACATTTTGTAAATAGTAAATTACAAAATACTGAAGTATTAAATGTGAAATCTAATGTTGAAGATATAAAAAATAAATTGCACAGTTTTATTGACAATATAGAAGAGCAAGTCAAAGAAAATAATAATTTTATGCAAAATGGCACCACAAACCTACTTGAATATAGGGCAAGACAAATGGGATATTCTATAGAAAAACAACAACTAGGTGATGAAATTCAACTTGTATTAGTGAGGTTATAGTATGGATGAAAAGATTGTAGTTAATATAAGAAACGACGGGAGTATCAAAGCGGAAACTTTTGGCTTCACAGGACAAGCCTGCGTTAGCGAAGTCGATAAATTAATGAAAGATATTGCTAAAACAAGACAAATTAAGAAAAAAACCGAATATTTTCAAGAGAGATTGAAAATAGACAATGTAAATAAGGTTAAAAGACAATGATTAATATACACAAATATTATTTTGTAGAAAATGAATATTTATATGGACCGGGTAAAAGATTGTTGTTATTTTGTCAAGGTTGTTCTTTGCATTGTCAAGGTTGTGTCAATCAGCACTTGTGGGAATTTGGTAAGGGACAAGATATTTCAAGTGATGAAATATTTAATTTGTGTTCAGATATTGACGGAATTACACTCCATGGTGGAGAACCATTAGACCAAAGCGAAGAACTCTTGCCTTTAGTTTATCAATTAAAAAAAATAAATAAAACTGTCATTTTATTTACAGGTTATTCATATAAAGAATTGAAATTGGCTAGTCAAAAAAAGATTTGGCGACTTTCTGATATTGTGGTAGCAGGTAGATATGTGGCATCTAAGCGAAATATATATTTGCAGTTTAGAGGTTCGTCAAATCAAAGAATATATACTCATAAAGGTAAATATGAAAATTATAAAGTTAATGACGGCAAATCAGTGACTTTGTTAAGTTTGAATAAAAATGGGCAATTAAATGTAAAAGGTTTTAAATCAAATAATTTACAAGATATTTTAAACATATTTACAAAAAAATAAATTATATAGTTTATAAAATAGAAGCACTTTTGTGCTTTTCTTTTTATTATAAGATTGGCAAATTATTTTATGCTTTTAAGGGAACTATTGAATCTTGTTCTTATTTATTTGTTTAAAATATAAAATCAATTTGTTTTACAAGCAAGTGTCGAGGAGTGCCATAATGAAGAAGCCGATTATTAGGAAGATTGTGGCTTTGTTTTTGCCATTTTTAACTGCTTCGGGGATGAGTTCGCAACACGCTACCGCCACC
>CALWAB010000118.1 GCA_944372745.1 uncultured Clostridia bacterium
GGTATGTTCTTTGTATTCTTGTTTTGCGTATTCTTTTTTATTGTCTCTTGTAAACTCATATTAACTCCTTAACCCTTCCATTTCATTATATGCAATAAATTACATACACTTGATTTATTTTTTTGAATGATGTATACTGCTCATAAATGCTTAATATTTTTCAAAAAATAAGTCAAGCACTTAACTATTAGGTTTATAAAAAGATTAATAAACTTATACACATTTTAACAATTTATTATAGAACTTAGTTATCCACATAATGTGGATAACTTATTAAATTTTTGCCGTATTTAATTAATTAATAATTTAACCATTTATCTTTTAAAAAAATATAATGTATATTACACATTCTATAAACAATTGAAAAAAAACAAACACATATATAGTAATAATTGTTAAAGTTTAAACTAAGTATTTTAAATTACTCATTTAAAATTATTGGCAAAAATAAAAAAGCAACCTTTATAACACTTCTTAAGTAACACAGTTACGATACAATATATTACATTATATGGAATGTGCATTATAAAGATTTAAACATATAATTTATAGATTATTTCTTAATAAAATTAATATAAGTAATACCAAAACATATAATGTTTTTATAATGTTTTTAACAAATTTTACTACATATGATAAATTTTTAACTAACAAATATTGCATCAGTTAATGAATATATATTATATGAAATATTATTTATTTTTAAAACTAACAAAACAATAACATTACCTTTGTTATAATTAGAATTAAAAGAGTTTTTTATAAGTTTATTATAACATATACTGTGCAATATAAATTGCTATGTCATTTTTAAAAATAATATTTTATTAAAATGTAGAAATAGTTGTAAATCATAAAAACCACCCGTAAAGTATCCAATAATTTGCAAATATATAATTTAAATAAGCCATCATTTATATCAAGTTTGATACTTTCAAAGCAAAAAATTATAGACAACTGCTAAATTTGATAAAATATTAAATATAAAAATAAAATAAAAAATAATATAAATGATAAAATAGATATTGAATATTAAACACCTTATAAACTCTCATTATTTTCTATATGTTAAAGAAGTAATATATATAAAAGAGGGTAGTATAGTCAATCGAATGTAATGCTTTAGAATTTTTAAAATACATAATCTTCTGTGTAAACACCAAAACTATCAGCAGTTAGACAAAAGAATCAATTAAGAACGAAATTAGACTTTATATATTTTTCTAAAAACATATAATATAAAGCTATAACTTAAAAAAATATAACAAACAATATTAAAAAAATATTTTTAAATTATTAATTTACTTTTATATAAAAAATTCTAACATAATACAATAATTACTAAATAAATAACATAAACTAAACAATCTATTATATCTTTAAATGTAGTAACTTATCCGTCAATTTTTTCTTACACAATCAATAATAGACTTTATAAATATTGTTTCACATGTAACTGATTTATGCAATTTTCTTTAATGTTTTTGTTACAACATAAAACACTTATAACAAATATTTATAAGTCTCATATTTTTTATTACATTACAGCAAAACTATATAATCTGTCAACTTATAATCCATAATAACTAAACTAATTATGTGGCTCTATTTCATTTTATTAGGTTATATGTTTCACGTGAAACAAATAATTTTAAAACAAATTTGCCATTGCCGTCATATAATACAAAACTTTTGTTTATTGTTCTTTTTATAGTTTTGTTATTATCTAATTGTTTTTCTATTTGTTTGATTAAGCATCAATAATGTTTCACGTGAAACAAATAATTTTTACTTACAACAAAAATACTTTATTTACTTAAACAATCTACCATAATAAATATTATAAAAGATGTAACGCCTTATGAAATTTGCAACCATAAGCAATTATTAGTATTATATTGTTTCATATGAAACAATTTTAATATATAACATTCAAAAACTGTATTAAATAACAAATCACTTTTAATGATAAAGGCTTATTTATAAAGATGTAAAGTAAGTATATGTGTATTAATTATGAATTAATTATTAAGTAAAAATGTTCCACGTAAAACAATTTTTATTGAATAATTGAGTTGCAGTATTTATTTTGTATATTATAAAATAAGTGTGATATAAAAACTTTCAATAATATACTTTTTATTATTGCAACCAGTTTCAAAAACAGCAGGTTACCATTCAATCATATCTTAAAATTAATTAATAAAAAATTGTTTCACGTGAAACAAACTAATTTTAATTATTTATGTATTTAATGTAACATTGTGTGCACAGAATTAAGCCGTAGTCTTAGTTGATTGTGTCACACTTGCAAAATAAATCAACAAAGCAAACAATTATGTTTTTATAATCACAATAAATATAGATGTATTATTAGAATTATTATAAAAAAATAAGCAGTATTAAGTACTGCTTAATTATTTCTATTTCTTAAATATTCTACTAATTCACAAATTCTATTTAAATCATCTTTGCTGAAATAATCAATGTAAATTCTTCCCTTGTTATCACTTCCTAATACAGATACCTTTGTAGAGAACACCTTTTGCATATCGCTTACCAATTCTTTTAATTCAAGGGATTGTTCCCTATCAAGTTTTCTTTTCTTAACAGGTGGATTTAAAACATCTTTAACTGCTTTCTCAAGGTCGCGAACAGACATTTTGCCGTCACTCGCACGCAATGCAAGTGCATATTGCGCTTTTTTGTCGGTCAATACTACGAGTGTTCTTGCGTGTCCAGCCGACAATTTGCCGTCTTCGACAAGTTTAATAACTTCAGGCGTCAACGAAAGTAAACGCAATGTATTGGCAATAGCGGAACGGCTCTTCCCTATTCTATCAGCCAATTCGTCTTGCGTCATATCGTATTCAACCATAACTTCACGCAATGCTTTTGCAGTTTCAATAGGGTTTAAGTCTTCTCTTTGCAAGTTTTCAATCAACGCAATTTCTTTAATCTGTCTATCAGTATAATCCTTGATAATTGCAGGTATAGTTTTAAGTTTAGCCATTTGGCTAGCTCTATAGCGTCTCTCCCCTGCTATTATTATATAACCACCATCTACATTTTTTGCAAGCACTATTGGCTGTATAACTCCGTGCATCTTAATGCTATCGCGAAGTTCTTCCAATGCAGTCTGGTCAAAATTCTTTCTTGGCTGATTTGGGTTTGGCTTAATTTCCGTCAAGGCTATTTCTAATACGCCAGTTTCTAATGGTTTAATATTATTTTTTTGTTCATATTTTTGAATTTGCTCCTCTTGTTTATTATCATCTTCATAAACTGAAAATAGAGCATCAAGACCCTTTCCTAATCCTTTTTTAATCATAACTATCTCCTTTTATTCTTCTTTAAGAATTCGTCTGCCATTTCTTTATAAGCGTTAGCACCTGAACACTTACTGTCGTATAAATATATTGGTATACCATGACTTGGTGCTTCAGCAAGCCTTATATTTCTAGGAATCGTTGTATCAAATACTTTTTTGCCAAAATATTGTCTTATTTGCTCAGATACTTGTTGCACAAGGTTTGAACGATTGTCCTTCATTGTCATTACCACCCCTTCTATTTCAAGTTCTGGGTTTAGGTGCTTTTTAACCAACTTAACAGTATTCATAAGCTGACTTAAACCTTCTAGTGCATAGAACTCACACTGAATAGGTATAAGCACAGTATCCGATGTAGATAAAGCATTAATAGTTAACAGCCCAAGTGAAGGTGGACAATCTATCATTATGTAATCAAATTTATCTTTAACTAAATCTAAATTTTCTTTAAGCACTTTTTCACGGTGATTTACTTGTACCAATTCTATTTCAGCACCAGCTAAATCCACTGTAGCAGGAATTATGAACAAATTTTTAAGTACAGTTGGTGATATAGCATCCTGAACAGGAATTTCACCATCAATAACATTGTAGATTGTCTTAAGTTCCGAATTTTTAACAACGCCTAACCCGCTTGAAGCATTGCCCTGCGGATCCATATCTACAAGCAAAACTTTTTTACCAGCATTTGCAACATAGGCGGCCAAGTTTACACAAGTGGTCGTCTTTCCTACACCACCCTTCTGGTTAACAAATGATATTATTTTTCCCATACACATCTCCTTTTTTATTATTAATTATATTGTATCATATATTTATAAAAAAAACATCACTTATTTGTCAAAATTTAAAGAAATTTTTACATATTTAGTTAAGTACTTAATTAAATAAATAATAAAAAATAATTTATTTGATATAAATATAAAAATAGCATCAAATTTAATTAATTTACTTATTTTAATATAAATATTAAGAAAAGGTAAAATTGTTTAAATTTACCCCTACTTTTTGCGTGTCAAAAAGGTTTAAATTATGTAATAATTTGTAATATAATGTCTAAAGATATATTTGAAAGATTTACTAGATTTACCTTAATTTTATATTAAAAATACAACTTATTACTTTACTGTAAATATATGTAATGCATAGACAAAAAGATTTTTTAGAGGATTTCACAACCTAGACTTGAAATAGAACTATCCGTTCCCCTTTACCTTTGATTTGTGTCTAAGGGATTCCATCCCCTACTTTTAATATGATTGTGTAATTTATTCAAGCGGTGATCAATAGTGCTACGCAAGTCAATTTGGATCTGTGGTCTTTTAAGTGGAACTAGCCAAGCCTAGTACTCAAGAACTTAAAATATAATACTTAGTGTGTTAACACATATTATTAAGGTATAAAATTAACCCCAAAAAAAATTCAAAAAATGACATTGTTTCACAAAATTTGACAAATGTTTCACAGATGATAAAAAAAAAATTTTAATACAAATGTTCTAAATTTTTATAGAACAAATGTATTAATTATTTTTAGAAAATATTTTCTATAAATTAATTTGATTATCAAAATAAATTTCATGTTAAATTTTGCAAGTGTAAAAAAGTAGGGGTAAATTTAAATATTTTTTATATTTAATAGTATTTATATTGATTTGATATAATATTTAAAATTTGCGTTTAAAACCGTACTAAAATAAAGTATCATACTATTTTGTAAAAAATTTAATGCATTTTTTACATATTTTACACAATTTCAAAGAAAAATATATAATATTTAATCAAAATATGTTACAATATTCAAAAGGAAAAACAATGAATAAATATGATATTATTATAGTAGGTGCAGGAGCAAGTGGTCTATATTGCGCCAATTTACTATCAAAAAAATACAAAATTGCTCTTATTGAAAAAGACAATAAGATTGGCAAAAAAATACTTGCTACAGGTAATGGAAGGTGCAATTTATCAAATCTAAATATAAATTCTCATTTTTATAATAATAATATAGATAAATATATGAAAATTCATTCAATTAATGAAACTTTGAAGGTATTTGAAAAGTTAGGGTTAAAAACATACTCAGACAATGAAGGTCGCATTTATCCATTAAGTAACTCAGCAAATTCTGTATTGGACATTTTGAGATTAAATATTGGCAATTATGTTGATATATACTTAGAAAGTACCATATCTAATATATATAAGGAAGAACAATTTATTATTACATTACATTCAAATGAAAAACTATCTACAAAATACTTAATATACGCGTGTGGTGGAAATTCATTACAAGAAACTCAAGAACTTCATTCTTCTATAAAACCTTTTCAAAAAAGTTTAGTTAGTTTACAAACGGATACAAACAAATATTTAAATGGAGTGCGTGTAGATAATGTTTGTGCAAAATTGAACATTGACAATAAGACTTATTGCGAATACGGTGAAATACTATTTAAAGAAAATGCAATAAGTGGAATACTCATATTTAATTTGTCAGCATATATGGCACGCATTGGAAATTACAAACAAAAAATTGTCATTGATTTTTTACCGAATTTTAGTGAAATTGAACTTAAAAAAATATTAGAACAACGACAAAAAAACAATAATAAATTAACTGATTCAAACTTACTGACTGGCATCTTTCATCCAGCATTATGTAGAAATTTATTAGAAAAAGCCAATTTTGACACGAAAAATTGCAAAAAAATGGCAAAAATTATTAAAAATTACGATATTTTTACAAAAAATGTGTTAAACAATAATCAAGTATACAGCGGTGGAATAAAGTTAGAAAGTTTGACAAACAATTTAGAAAGCACACAAACTACCAATTTATTTTTTATGGGAGAATGCGTTGATGTTGATGGTTTGTGTGGTGGATACAATTTGCAATGGGCTTGGACAAGTGGTTACATTGTGGCAAAATACTTAAACGAAAAGAGTGGATTATGATATTAGAAATAGACAACATTAATATGCCTGTAAATTATACAGATGCAGAACTTGAAAGGAAAATAAGACAAAAATTAAAAATAAATGAAAAGAAAAATTTTAAAATACACAAGCTTCGTGAATCTATTGACGCAAGAAAAAAAAGTAATGTTCACTATACCTTAAATATTGGAGTAGAAATTGAAGGATACAAAAACTTTTTGCATTTTAAAGAAATTCAAGTAGACTATACAGGTTTACATTATGAAAAGAAAAAAATCTCACAACCACCAATAGTTGTGGGATTTGGCCCTAGTGGCATTTTCTGTGCATTAGCACTCAGTGAAATGGGATTAAATCCAATAGTCATAGAACAGGGCAAAGATGTGGATGAAAGAGCAAAGGATGTTCAAAACTTTTGGAATGACAGAAAGTTAAATATTTACAGCAATGTACAAAATGGTGAAGGGGGAGCAGGGGCATTCAGTGACGGCAAACTGACTACCAATATAAATAGTCCTTATAATAAAAAGGTATTAAATGAATTTATATTGGCAGGTGCACCTAAAGAAATTTATTACAAGTCAAAGCCACACATTGGCAGTGACAACTTGCCTAATGTTATAAAAAATATTAGGCAAAAAATCATAAAAAATGGTGGAAAAGTACTGTTTAATCGCAAATTTTTAGATATTTTGACAAAAAATAATGAAATTATAGGTATAAGAGTTCTTAATTTGGAGAACCATTGCGTAGAAGAATTAAATACTCAACACTTGATTTTAGCAGTGGGTCATAGTGCTATAGACACTTTTGAAATACTCTACAAAAACAAGATAGATATGTCTCCTAAACCATTTGCAATGGGTGTGAGAATAGAACAAAATCAAAAACTTATCAATCAATCACAATATGGAAACTTTGCAAAATACTTGGGCAGTGCTGACTACAAACTAGTGACACATTTAGAAAATGGAAGAAGTGTATTTACATTTTGTATGTGTCCCGGTGGCGAAGTAATTGCATCTAGCAGTGAAGAAGGCACAATCGTCACAAATGGGATGAGCAATTTTAAACGAGATTTAGACAATGCAAACTCTGCAGTCTTAGTTAATGTCAGTCCAAAAGATTTTATTAAAGGTAGCGTACTTGACGGTCTATATTTTCAAAGGTTTTATGAAAAACTTGCTTATCAATTAGGAGGAAATAATTACAATGCACCGTGCCAGAAAGTAAAAGATTTTTTAGGAAAAAGCACAAAAATCATTAAAAAAACGCTAAAAAAACGCGTTTTTGACATAAAAATTACAAAAAATGTCATATTTTTACAAAAAAATTCAAAATTTTTAATAAAAACCACTGAGTTGATTAAGGCAACTTACAAACCAAATGTGACATACTGCGACATATCTAAATGCTTGCCTGATTTTGTCACTTCGGCACTTAGGGAAGCACTCCCGATATTAAACAGCAAGGTAGCACATTTTGCAGATGATGACTGTCTGCTCACTGCTATTGAAAGCAGGACTAGTTGCCCTATACAAATCACGAGAGATGAAAGTGGGCAGAGCAATATAAAAGGGCTTTATCCTATTGGTGAGGGCGCTGGTTATGCTGGCGGTATTATGACAAGTGCTTTAGACGGAATTTATTGTGCCGAAAAAATTTACAATGCCTTGCCTTTCTAGATATTCATCACTTGGTGGGATGCCCCACCGTGGCGTGGGTACTGGCGTACACAGTGGTCTTGTTTGTACGCACCTATTTTCTATTGTTTAATCACAAGCAGTGACCAATACTATACGCTTGTTATATAGGGGATTTCCCATCCCCTAAAACCCTAGTGGGGGTGATGCCACCCCGTGGCGTGGTCTTAGTTGGTACTAGCACTTACTTTGTAGGTTCTCTCAAAGCGGAGACCAATGCCGTACGCAAGTACTCCTTGACCTGTGGTCTTGGTAAGCGTCACTAGCCAAGCCTAGTACTTAAAAACTTAAAAATATATAACTTAGTGCGTGATAACGCACTAAGTATATTTTTAGTACCTAAGTTATGAGTAAGTACTCGACCAAAGGCCACGACCGTACGCTAGTACATTAGTACTAAATATTACTAGGTACTAACCAATGAGCACGGCAGTGTGCCTTCGCACCCCCTTAGTCAAGGAGTGAATACCTAATCACAATCTAGCACTTAAATGATATACTTAGTGCTTGTCAAAGCAGGGGTGAAACCACCCGTGGTATGGTTATTGGCTAGTGCCTAGACACAATTTAAGTACTAAATAAATTATATTTGTGCTTGTTAAAGCACAAAATAATATTTTAATTTTTTAGTACTAAAGTTGGCTAGTACCCATAACCAAGACCATAGGTGCAGGACAATGTCCTGCTCTAGGGTTCTAGGGGATGAAATCCCCTAGAAAATCACTTTACCTATACTCTCTGGTGTGTTATCACACCTTTTTTTGTTTTTGTATAATTTAGACAAAACTTGACTTTTGAAAGAAAATTGAGTATAATTTATTAAAGGTAAAATTATGGAAGCAAATATATCAAAAAAATGGGAAAATGTTCTTGAAAAAGTGGCTACAAATATGTCTGCAGTGAGTTTTGACCTATGGTTAAAACCACTTGAGATTATAGACATTAAGGACGGCACTTTGATTCTTGCTGCACCTAGTTTGGTATCAAAAAATCAGGTTTTAAAGAATTTTAAAGATGCACTTAAGAGTGCTATTTCTGGTGAATTTGATTACATAGCAGACTTCGAAGTTTTTTCACCAGAAGAAAAAGAAGAATATCTCAAATACAATAAGCCATTTGAAGAAGAAAATTTGACACAAGTTAACAAGCAAGAATTTGAAACATTTAACTCAAAATACACATTTGACAATTTTGTTGTGGGCAAGAGCAACCAATTCGTATACACTGCTTGCCGTGCTGTAGCAGAAAATCCAGCGACACGCTTCAATCCGTTATTCATTTATGGGGGAGTTGGGCTTGGAAAGACTCACTTATTGCACGCTATTGGAAATTACATAAAGGAAAATTCTAAAGACAAGAAGATTGTATATGTAACTTGTGAAAATTTCATCAATGACTATGTATACGCTTTAAAATTTAACTCAACAAATGACACAATTATTACAAATTTTAGGGACAAATACCGCAATGTAGATGTTCTTATGATAGACGACATACAATTTATTTCAGAAAAAAAGGCATTACAAGAGGAATTTTTCCATACTTTTAACGATTTATATCAAAAAAACAAGCAAATTATCATATCAAGTGACCGTCCGCCTAGAGAAATTTCTGCTCTAGAAGAGCGTTTGAAATCTAGGTTCACAAGCGGACTCATACAAGACATACAAAAACCAGACTTAGAAACTAGAATTGCAATCCTTGAAAAGAAGGCTGCTATAGAAAAATATTCAATAGAAAGCGATGCTATTCGTTTTATAGCGGAGCGAATCGACACAAATATTCGTGAAATGGAAGGATTTTTGTCGAAAGTCATATTTTACTCAAGCTTACTTGGCAATAATACTGCCACACTTTCAGACGCACAAGAGGCGTTGAAGAACTATTTAGAGACAAACAAGGAGTCATTGAGCACTGACAGAATCATAAATGTGGTGTGCGATTACTTCAATGTGACGAAAAGCGACTTAATTGGCAAGCGTAAAAACAAGGAAATTGCTACTGCAAGGCAGATTTGCATTTACTTAATCACAGAAATGATGGACTTGCCACTCACTGCCATTGGTGAAATATTTGGGGGACGCGACCACACTACTATCATACATTCTCGCGACAAGATTGAAGAAATGGCTAAGACCAAATCTAGCGTCAGTGTGGCGGTCAACGATTTAAAGGCTATGCTCAGCGAATAAGCTTCATAGGGAAACGACTGTTTCCCTTTTTTATTTGTTTTTTTTTGGGGAGTATATTGGGGAGTTCTTTAGGGGATTTCCCATCCCCTAATACCCTAGTGGGGGTGAAGGGGAACGGGTAGTTCCCTTTCATAAGTTACCTAAGGAATACGATAGAGGTTATTATGTTTTGTGGATAACTTGTGATTTAGTTTGTAAGTAAAAAGCACACTATGTTAATTTGTGGATAACTTAAAATTTATGGATTGGCTTAAAATTTTTTAAAACTAAACTAGTTTAGTTTTAAAATTTTTATTATATATATTATATAATATTAATATATATTTAATATACTGTAGCAACTTGTCAACAAGAGAATGTAGAAAAATGGTGTGTAAAATGGGAGTTATCCACATTTCCACAGTTTTAAGGTGTGGAATATTAACTTATGCACAAAGCTTTTTTGCGTAATTTGTATAAAGTGCACAAAAATTGTTACACTGTGCATAGCTAAATTTGAGTTTAGTTTTTAGTTATACACATATATTCTTAGGAAGTTGTTTATAAAATGTGCGTAAATAATGGAGTTGTCAACAAAGTTATGCACATTTTATGAATCAATATATAGTATGCAAATGACAAAATTCGACACGAAAAATACAAAATATGGAATATAATATGAAAGTTATCCACATTTGTACACACAATAATAATACCGTATATTATCAAAAAAATAAAAATTTTAATTCTTGATAACGCGTAAGAAAAAGTCGAATAAAGTCGAAAAAAATGGGCGAAATTGCTTTACACAAAGTTTAAAGTGTGCTACAATCTAGGTACAAAAAGTGAGGTTAAGTATGAAACTAGTGTGTGACGGGTTAGACCTTGCTGATGCAGTCTTGAAGGTTATCAAGGCTACAGCGACTAAAACTACTAACCCGATTTTGGAAGGAATTAAGTTAGTTGCCGAAAATGAGTGTTTGCGTTTGAGTGCTACTGACTTAGAGCTTATGATTGAAACGACTATTAAGGCCGATGTCAAAATGGAAGGTACAGTAGTTGTACCTGGTAAGTTCTTCAGTGAGTATGTCCGCAAGCTCACAAATGAACAGATTACGCTTGAAACTAATGAGAATAATCAATTAAAATTGTCATATACTGATAGTGAAGGGTTTATGCAGTGCTTGAATCCTGACGAATTTCCTAATATTCAAAAAATTAGCAATGAACAGTACTTTGAAATAGATAAAGCCCAATTTGTAGATGCAATTAATAAGACCATATTTTCAGTATCTTTAGACGATGCACGCCCATTGTTTAAAGGTTGTTACTTTGAAGTAAGTGAACACAATTTGACTGTTGTCGCTCTAGACGGGTACAGAATGAGTGTTGTTAAGAAAGAAATTGCCGCTGCTACAACTTCGACAAGTTTTGTTGTGCCTGCCAAAAGTTTGTCGGAGATTACAAAGGTAGTGGACGATAAGGAAGAAAACATTAGAGTTTATTTCCAAAAGCAATTTGTGATGATAGAACAAGATGATGCTGTCATCATTTCAAGGTTGCTTGACGGAGAATTTATAAATTATAGAAATCTTATAACTCAAGGCGACTTTACGACTGTGGCCACAGTAAACAAACGCCAGTTAGAAGAAGCTCTTGACAGAACAAGTTTGCTTGCACGCGTTGAAAGGAACAACATAGCAAAATTTGAGATTAAGGACAAGACTTTAGGTATCTCTAGCAATAGTGAAATAGGAAATATTCATGAGAATGTTACCATTTCTTTGAGTGGGGCAGATTTAGTGACTGCTTTCAATTCTAGATATTTTATTGAATGTCTTAAGGTGGTAAATGACGAATTTATTAACCTAAACTTCACTACTGCTATTGCTCCGTGCATTGTTAAACCTTGCGAAGGCGACGAGTTTTTGTTCTTGATTTTGCCTGTTAGAATTATTAATTAGACTTAAGGAATTTCTAGGGGATTTCACATCCCTTTGATGCCCTAGTGGGGGTGTTGCCACCCCGCGGCGTGGTCTTTAGTCAGTACTAATACTTGCTTGATAGGTTCTTGCTAACTAATGAGCAATGCCGTACGCAAGTACTCCTGCACCTGTGGTCAAAAAGCACTATAAAATTAAGTTTTTATACAAAAAAATAATAAAATATTGCTTTTTGCTATCGCAAAAAGTAAAATTCAATTTATTGATTTTTCTATTTGTAGTTTGTCTACAGCCTGAGGGAACGAAAAGTTCCCTTTTTTTGTGTTTTAGGGGATTTCCCATCCCCTAGAACCCTAGTGGCAGGACATTGTCCTGCACCTATGGTCTTGGGAAGTGACACTATCCAAGTTTAGTACTAAGAACCTAATAAAATATTTCTTAGTGCTTTATCAAGCACTAAGTATATTTTTTAGTACTAAATTTTGTCTAGGTACTAACCAATGACCAATGCCGTATACTAGTACTAACTAAATATATTTTGTGCGTAAGCATAAAAAGTATATTTTGTAGGTCTTAATACTAAAGTGGGCTAGTGCTTCACGCCAAGATCACAGGTCAAGGGTACTAGGGGATGAAATCCCCTAGACACTATCAAGGGTGAAGGGGAAAGGGTAATTCCCTTTCATATTTTGTTTAAAAAATATTGTTAAAATAATTTGTGAAAATGTGTAATTTTACTTGCAAATGCGAATTTGTGTGTGCTATAATATTTTTGTAAAAGTCCCTTGAGAAACAAAAAAGTTATCCACATTTCTCGCTCTTATGTGGATAACTATGTATTTATTATTATATTTTAAATAAATAAGCACTTTACCATTTTTTGTAGTATAGTATGTGATTTTATTAGTAATAGTGCGTAAAATTGATAGTAATACGGCATTTTTTTGATTTTGTGTGTTTTGTTTGAAAATATTAATGCGATTAATATGTCTATAGTAAAATTTATTTTTTTTGAATATATAAAGTAACTGCGTACGGCAGTGAGCATTGGTTAGTACCTAGACACAACTTGTACTACATAATTATACTTTATTATACTTTGTGCGAAAGCACAAAGATATATTTATTGTAGTTTTTAGTACTAAAGTGGGCTAGTACCCATAACCAAGACCATAGGTGCAGGACAATGTCCTGCCACTAGGGTTCTAGGGGATGGGAAATCCCCTAGAGTACTAGCGTACGGCAGTGATCACCGCCTTGAGAGAACCTAAAAAGTAAGTGCTAGTACAAATTAAGACCACGCCATAGGGTGGCAT
>CALWAB010000119.1 GCA_944372745.1 uncultured Clostridia bacterium
CAACACTCATTATTGACAATTTGCTAATTGACACTTGCAAATGTAAATTAATTAAATAAAGTACTGAAGTACGGCATTGGGTGTGATGGCACACTGCCATAGTCTTTGTGTGAGTACCTAAACATAGCTTAAGTACTAAAAAAATACTTAGTGCGTGACAATACATTAAGAAATGTATTTTAGCTTTTTAAGTACTAAAGTCGGCTAGAGTTGCTTTCCAAGACCATAGGTGCAGGACGCTGTCCTGCCATATGTGTTATGTGACATATGTTATATACAATATATGAAATCATAAACATATAATAAAAAATAAATATGTTTATTAATACATATTAAAAAATTCAATATATGTCATTAAGTGACATATTTATAGGAGTGAATATGAAAAATTTAGGAGTAAAATCGGCATACACGCTTTGGGTGAAAGGGGTGCAAGTGCCAGATGATTGCGAAATCAAGGTGGGCGATAAGGTCATTATAGAAGATAATAACGGCATACATTTAGTAAATGTCGTGGCTGTAGCCCTTAAAGAATATAAAGATAATGGTATGAAGTTTTTGCGAAAAGCAGAAGATGCGGACATTAAGAACGCTCAAAAAAATGTATCAAAATGCGATTATGCGAGAAAACTTTGCAATAAATACATTCAAGAACTTGCACTTGATATGCAATTAAAGAAAGTTTATGTGAATAATGATGCATCTAAGATAATATTTTACTTTACGGCAGAGGCAAGAGTGGACTTTCGCGAACTTGTCAAACGCCTAGCCAACGCCTTTGCACGCACAAGAATTGAAATGCGACAAATAAGCGAGCGTGAAGAAGTGGCATTAATGGGCGGAGTAGGGGCTTGCGGTCAAGTATGTTGCTGTACAAAATTTTTAGAAGATTTTGGACAAGTGTCTATCAAAATGGCAAAAAATCAAAGCATTGCACTTAATCCCACAAAAATTAATGGTTATTGTGGCAAATTACTTTGTTGTCTTGCTTATGAAAATAATGACTATTTAGAGGCTATGAAGACTATGCCTAAAGTAGGAACAGAAGTTAAATTGCCGGACGGTACTCAAGGAATAGTACATTACAATCATTTGATTAAAAAGATTGTGCGGGTACAAGTACAGAACAATGAAGACATAGTATTAAAGGAATTTACACTTGAAGAATTGTCTCAATGCAATGAAAATTTAGAAAGTGCATTGAAGGAATGTCCTTTAGCACATAATGATGACGCAGTAGATAAGGAACAAAGTGATGAATGACGAATTAAGGGAAGACAGTTTGCTCATAGGTGATTACAAAGTTTATCAAAACCCCAATCTATATTGCTTTACTAGTGACAGCGTGCGTTTAAGTAAATTTGTTAAGTGTAAAAATAAAGATAAAGTGCTTGAATTGTGTGCTGGTTGTGGCATTGTCAGTTTGCATAAGTTCGCAGAGAACGAACAAAATGGAGATAGTGGGAGTGGGCAATTTTATCTTGTTGAATTGCAAAAGCCGCTATATGATTTACTTAAAAAGAATATTGAAATAAATAATTTGCAAGATGTCTTTACGCCTATTAATGACGATTTGGCAAACACATTTAATTATGTTAATAAAACATACTTTGATGCAGTCATTTGTAATCCGCCTTATGAAAAAAGTGGTGCAGGCTTCAAAAAACAAAATGAAAGCGAAAAAATAGCAAGAGCGGAAATTACGACAAATTTTGATGCAATAGCAAAAGTGGCAAGCGATGCATTACGCTTTGGTGGGGCATTTTATTTTCTTTGTAAAAGCGAAAGACTATTTGAAATCTCGAACACATTAAGTAAATACGATATGAAAATAAAACTTGTCGAATTTATAAAGAAAGGGCAACGCTTTCGCTTGGCACTTGTCAAAGCGGTCAAGGGTGCTAATGACGGCGTAGAGTTTAGTGTATTAAGCGAATAAGCAACTATTATGCGATATGCTTGTTCAATAAGTTAACTTACATAAGATTCATAGTATTTAGTGTAAAGCGATGAATATTTTTAGAGTGCATTGATGTTGGGCTACGGTTGAGAATATAGATATAACTTAGTGCTTAAATGATATACTTAGTGCTTGTTAAAGCAGGGGTGATACCACCCCGTGGTATGGTCATTGGCTAGTGCTTAGACACAATTTAAGTACTAAAGTACTAGCGTACGGCAGTGGTCATTAGTTGAGTACCTAGACAAAATTAAGTACTTAAATATTGCACTTATTGTGTAAAACAAACTAAGAAATATCCTTTAAGTTATAAATACTAGAGTGGGCTAGCGTCTCATACCAAGACCACAGGTGCAGTCGACTTTCGTACGGCATTGGTCACTGCTTTGAGAGAACTTATAAAAGCAAGTACTAGTACAAACTTTAGACCACAGGTGCAGGACACTGTCCTGCCACTAGGGTTGTAGGGGATGTGAAATCCCCTAAATATAAATACAAGTTAAATGGTTAGAAGGGAACGCAAAGTTCCGTTAATATAAAAGTATTAAAATTTACCTAGACATTAGCAATAAAAGTTAAGAGAGAACATTATGGATAGAAGAGAATACAGATTTTATTTTGTAAGCACGCCAATAGGTAATTTTGACGAAATGACTTATAGAGCAGTGGAAATATTAAAAAGCGTAGACGAAATATGGTGCGAAGATACGCAACATTCTAAAGTCTTGCTCAATCATTTTGAAATAAATAAACCCTTGCAAAGTTTCCATAAATATAGCGACAATTCTAAAATTGAGAGTTGTATAAAAAAATTGCAAGAAGGCAAAAAAATAGCCTACATATCAGATGCAGGTATGCCGTGTATTAGCGACCCCGGAGCAAGGCTTGTGGATGCACTCATAAAAAACGACATAGAATACACAGTAGTGTCTGGAGCGTGTGCGTGTATAAATGCACTGATTTTGAGTGGTTTAAATACAGATAACTTTTTTTTTGTGGGCTTCCTTAAAGATAAAAACAGTGAAAGAGAAGAACAAAAGCAAATGTACTGTGATGTCAATGCCACATTAATTTTTTATAGCAGTATGCACGATATAAATAAAGATTTACAGTATTTGTATAGCGTGCTTGGGGATAGGCAGTGTGCTATTATGCACGAAATGACTAAAATGTTTGAAAGTGTGGAGCGTGGCACTCTTAAAACTTTGCAAGTTAGTGAACCGCGTGGAGAGTATGTCATCTGTGTAGAAGGGAAGAAACCACAAGAAGACGATTTGTGCGTGGAAGAATATTTGCAATTACAATTAAAATTAAGTGATTCTAAAGATGCAATAAAAGAAACGGCAAAAAAATTTAAATTACAAAAAAATGAAGTCTATCAATTATATTTGCAAAAATATAAAGATAAATAATGAAAAATACCCGAGAGTGTAGACAGAAAGATTTTCTAGGGGATTTTCTATCCCTAGAGCTTGAAAGGGAACTACCCGTCCCCTGCACTTTGTTTATATCTAGGGGATTTCCCATCCCCTAGAACCCTAGTGGCAGGACATTGTCCTGCACCTGTGGTCTTGGCGTGAAGCACTAGCCTACTTTAGTACTAAAAACAATAAATATATCTTTGTGCTAACGCACAAAGTATATTATTTAAATACCTAAGTTATATCTAGGTACTCACCAAAGACTAGGGTGGGGTGCTATCGTGCCCACCCTATGGCGTGGTCTAAAGCTTATACTATCAATTACTTTGCGGATTTTCTCAAAGCGGTGATCACTAATGTTGTGCAAGTACCTTAATGTGTTAACACACTAAGATATTATAGTTTTTAACTTAAATATTAATTAGTAAATTTGATAAATTTATCTGCATATAATAGTATAGGTGAAATCTATGCGTAAATTGATAATCAAAGTGGGCTACAATGATACATTCGAGAAAATAGCAGAGCGGTATAATTTGACCACGAAAATATTGAGTGCGGCCAATGATGGCAAAACGCAAGTGGAAGAAGGCGATTATGTGATAGTGCCTTTCAGTGCTAAGGCAATTCACACAGTGCGTCCACTTGAAACTCTCAAAGAAATAGCATTAAAATACAATGTCAGTGTGGAGAAATTGAAGAAAGATAACAATATTGTAGCACCATTATTCATAGGTCAACAGTTAATCATACTTGATGAGGGGTGATGCAAATACTATAAATTTGGAAGGGGAACTACCCGTTCCCCATCACCCCCACTAGGGTTAAAGGGGATGGGAAATCCCCTAGAAATAAACAAAGTGAAGGGGAACGGATAGTTCCCCTTTTTTATAGATAACAATTAAATCTAATAGATTTTTTTTATTTATTATTTGTGCTTTGAATGTGTGGTGGCGAAATTTCTGGAACAGTTTTCTTAGGCTTGCTAAATTCTTGTAGCATAGATTTTAAGTCGATGACTTTGAATACTACACATAGAAGAATGTAACTCAATGCTCCACAAATGCTTCCAAATGCAAGTGCAAAGAATTTAGGACAGAATGAGTCAAAGATATTAAAGGTAAATACCGTAAACATAAGGCTTGGAATGGCAAACGCACCCATTATGGCTATTTTAGACAAAACTTTTGTTTTGATTTGCAATTTTTTGTTGATAAGGCGAATGTTCATTGTGCTAGAGATTGTCATACAAGCCCCTGTGCCTATTATCAGCGACACGATGCCAATCACACGCGTTGTAGTGAGTATGATTAAAACTAGAACGATTGCACCTATCAAGTAATTTACAAACGACTTTGCTTCCATACCAAGTGCGTTGAGAACGGTTGAAGATATATTTGATAGAGCAAGCGGTATCATTAGCCAAGCAGAATATAATAGGTATAGCCCTGCACGCTCATTATTGTACACAAATATTCCTATGTCTTGCCACATTCCCATATATAATGGGACAATCATCATAGATATAAAAATTGAGAAAG
>CALWAB010000120.1 GCA_944372745.1 uncultured Clostridia bacterium
TAAGCGACATATCTAGATGTACGGTCTTAGTAGATTCATACGAACAAGTACCAAGCATAATTAAACAAATTAAAGAGTATAGTCCAAATGCAACAGGTTATATAAGTGAATGTCCTAATGGGTATAAAGGTATTCACCTTAATTTTACAAAAGACGGCGTGGCTACTGAAATACAAATATGTACAGAAGAAGTGTTTTTGACGGGGCAGGCAACAGAAGTAATTTATCAAAAGTGGAGAGAATTTAATTTTAGTAAAGAATTAAAGGCAATTCGTGATGAAGAAAAATTGCTAGGCGAAGCAGGTAATTATAGTGCCGAAGCAATGAGTGAAATAAGACAAAAGAAAGTGGAATTGTACAATAAGTTACAAGAATACAAATATGACTATGAAAGGTGTTATCAAGTATATGAAGATGCCCTTGAAAGTGCTGATTTTGGAGCGAACCGAAAAACTATAGAAGCACAACTACAATCTATGACTTATAGCAAGCAATATTCTACAGAACAAGAAGTTTGTCCTGAGCCTCTTAAAGAAGTGTTAAACGAAGATTTTAGAGATGCGAATGGTAATATAGAAGAACAGCAACTGCTTAATGTATGTGAAAACTTTAATTCTTTAGCGAAAGAAACACATTCAAAGACAATGGCCCAATTAGAACATTATGTTGAAGCGAGTATGGATAGTGTATACGAACCATCTAATTTAGAAAAAAACATAAATAAATTGTCGCGTTATTATGATGAGCAAATAATGCAATATATGGATAATAATGTCTATGTGGACAATATAAGTTTTATTTCGCGAGATAAGAGTAAATTCATACAAGACATATTAAAAAATGCAGACCCACAGAAAGTGGGCAATATGTCTATGGAAGAAATGATGTTTAATTTTGAAAACAGCAATGAAATAGAATTAAGCGAAAGAATACAAGAATTTGCACAAGGGTTTGTTAAAGATTCTAGTGTTGTCAAAATTTTTGCGAAAGAAGTTAACCAAATTCAAACTAATTCAAATTTAAGTATGTCTTAATTAGTATTATAAAAAAGAGAACATATAGTTCTCTTTTTGTGTTTTTGTATTATATTTATTCTTTGACTACTTGTACATTGACTTTAGCGGTGACGCCTTCAAAGAGTTTGATTTCTACTATGTATGTACCGAGTGTTTTAATTGGTTCTTTCAATATTATTTTGCGTTTATCGAAATTGTAGCCGAGTTTTGCATACTCTTCCGCTATTTCTTTAGTTGTGATTGAACCAAAGATTTTGCCATTTTCGCCGACCTTTGCCTTTATGACGATAGGGGCTTTTTTCATTTCTTCCGCTTGTTTTTGTGACTTAGCCTTGTCCTGTTCGTAGTGGAATGCTTTAGCCTCATTTTTGCTTTGTACTTCTTGTTTTGCGTCTTTGCTAGCCACTATTGCTAGTCCGTTTTTGATAAGATAATTTTTTGCGTATCCGTCTGACACATTTTTAATTTCGCCTTTCTTGCCTGAGCCTTTGACATCTGCTAAAAATATTACTTCCATTTTGCTCTAACTCCTTTGTTTAATTATATGTTTTTATTCGTCTTTTGTCAAGCAAATTGTGTTCGTCCGCTAGTGCTAGGGGTGATGCCACCCCTAGGCGTGGTCTTTAGTTGGTACATATACTTACTTGGTAGGTTCTATTGAAGTCAATGCCAATGCTGTACACAAGCACGAAAGGGAACTACCCATTCCCTTAACGCTTAATAAATTATAGGGGATTTCATCCCATATGACCCTAGAGCAGGACAAGGGTGAAGCCACCCTATGGCGTGGGTGTGAAGGCACACTGCCGTGGTCTTGAGTAAGTACCTATATATCTATTTAAGTACTAAGCGTTATCTAGTATTTTGATATATACTATGGGATAGACCAATGCCGTACGCTAGTACCCTAGTGCTTTAACAAGCACTAAGCCAGACTGTAGACAAACTACAAATAGAAAACAAATTAAAATAAATGATTACTTTTTGCGATAGCAAAAAGCAATAATTTTTAAGTTTTACGCTAAAAAACTTAATTTTATGTGCTTTTTGACCACAGGTCAAGGACGCCCGTCCTTGTCTAGGGTTCTAGGGGATGAAATCCCCTAGACATAAACGCCCCTAAAGTTAAAAGAATGTGTCAAATTATTTGATATTTTGTCGAAAATTTGCTAAAATTAAAGTAAACATTTTGTTTGTGGTGAGGAATTATGGCTAAGCGTGGTAGAGCGACTAGGGTTACGCTAATAATTTTAATGATTATTTTCCTTTTAGGTGCTGGTTTTTGTGCATATTTGTACTTTACTCAAAGCACAAAGGAAGAAAAACAAGTTACAATGTACTTAGATACATTTGACGGTGAATTTGATGTACGCCCAGCCGGCTATATGTTAGACCGTGTAACAGGCAATTATTACACTTTAGTGACTGTCGGCGATACATTTGGCGAATTGCCAACGCCTACAAGAACAGGCTATGTTTTTGCAGGCTGGAAGTACGACAGTTTTGCAAGTACTACAATAAAGCCTAACGATGTCATAGAACTTGAAGGCGATTTTACGCTAGTAGCACAATGGGAAACTGAAGTAATGACAGATTATGTCATAAATTTCCTTGACGAAAACGGCAATGAAATAGCCGACCCAGTAGTGCAATCTGCACCGAATAGAACGGAAGTCACTATTGAAGACATCCCACAAATTGACGGATACACCTTTAATGCTGAGGAAAGTGAACTTACACAAATCATTGGTGCTGGTACGGAATTTAATCTATATTATACCGCTAATACCTACCACATACGCTATTCCATAGTTTCTCGCGGTATAGAATACAGTGAACTCACCACATTTAAGTATGGTGAAAATATATCACTATTGAGCATTTCCACAATACAGAGCCACGATAGTCGTTTTGTGTTATCTGGACAAGTATTCGATTATTGGTCGCTTGAAAACGGACAACAACTACAAGACGGAGCAAGCATTACAAAAGATATTATGGCATCACTTGGTTTTAGCCTAAATTTTGAAGTAGATGCAAATGATACAATCACACTGGATGCGGTATACAAGGCTGAAACATTTGTCGCAACATTTATGGTGCAAGGCGAAGAGTATCAAACAGGTGAATACGAATACAACGCATTTTTAACAGAGCCTACAGCACCAAATATAGCCGGTTACATATTCCAAGGTTGGTATACAGTAGACACTGGGGCAACTGGTACAAGCATAAGCGGGTTGACTGCGGTCAATTTCTACACATTCCGTATGCCTAATACTGCGTTAACATTGTACGCAGGATTTAGATTGCAAGAGTACAATTTGACGCTGATTTTAGGAGACGGCGGATATTATGAAAGTGGTGTTTCCAATCCTGCTATTTATACCATAGAGAGTGACTTTGTACTTAATAAACCTGTCAAAGACGGCTTTGAATTCTATGGTTGGTGGGGTATGGACATACCTGAGACTTCACCAGTTGAAGATTTACACATTGTAGATATGACAGGCAATAGAACATATTATGCAATGTTTGGAATAGCGCGTTATGAAATTCAATACGAATTAAATGGCGGTACGCTTCCAGCTGGGACAATGAACCCTAGTTGGTACAATATGGAATCTGACCCTATAACACTTGTTAATCCCGAGAAACTAGGCTATAGGTTTGAGGGCTGGGTAGGTACAGGACTTGATGATGTCACAGAAACGGTCGTTATTCCTACAGGAAGTTTTGGAGATAGAACATATACAGCAAGATTTACGCCTATACATTACAATATCGAATATGTGTTGAATGGTGGGCAATTTGATATTCAACCACAAGACACTTTTACAGTAGAAGATTCTACATTTATAGTGGCTACACCTACAAAACAAGGTTATACATTCGCTGGGTGGGTATTCAATGGCGAACCTGCTAAAGTGACATTGATATTTGAACCATCTCAGCACTTTGACGATGTCACATTTGAAGCGACTTGGACATTGGTCGATTACAATATTACTTATGATTTAGGTGGCGGAACACTCCCAGACGGCGAGAGCAATCCTTTGTCATACAATGCAGAAACTGATTCGTTCACATTGGTAAATCCTATTAGAAACGGATATAATTTCTTAGGTTGGACAGGGAGCAATGGAGATGAACTACAACTAACGGTAACTATTGATAAAAATACAAGTTTTGAAGATTTAAATTTTATAGCCAATTGGGAAACCATTGATTATGAAATTTCATATAATTTGGACGGCGGAACTTATCAAGGCAACTTGCCGACAAGTTATAATATAGAATCTGGTGACATCAGTATACCGAATTTGACAAAAGACGGATACAATTTTGATGGTTGGATTACTCAAGAAGGTGAAGAACCGGTGGTGGATTATGTTATCACAACGGGGCATTATGGAGATATAACACTTACTGCAGTATTCTCACTTGTCGCATACAATATAACGCTTGATTTGACCTATGGTGGAATATTCCAAGGCGGACAACTACCTAGTGACTGGGAAAAAGGCTTAGTCTTTACTTACACTATAGAAACACCTACATTTAATTTGCCAATTCCTACAAATACAGGTTATGGCTTTGCAGGTTGGGTAGAATTTGACCCAGAAAATACTACTGAAATCATTGGCACTGCTACCGTACTTGTGACTATCGAACAAGGTACAAAAGGTGATAAATTATACAAGGCTTTGTGGCAAATGGGCGTCTACTCAATATCTTATGACCTAGACGGCGGACATTGGGGCGAGAACCCTGTAAATCCAGCTACTTATAGAGTAACGGATGACAATATCACTCCGTCTGAGCCTATTAAGACAGGGTATACATTTACTGGATGGAAACTTTATGATGAGACAGGTGGCTTGTTATCTGGCGAAACAATTTTAACAGGTAGTCAAGGCAATAGGGCTTATGTCGCAACTTGGTCACCTAATAATAACACACCATACTACATTAATTATTACTATATGAATATTGATGGTGGAGGCTATACATTGCACAATTCTGTTCGAAGAACTGGTACGACAGATACGCTAGTCTTTGAATCGGCAACAGAAGTGCTTGGCTTTACATTACAAGAAAGTATGCTTTCTGCAACCATTGCAGGTGACGGAAGTACAACGATTGATTTCTATTATGACAGAAATAAGTACACTGTGGAAGTAGATATAAACTTAACTCGTGGCCTTACGGTTAACGGAGCAGGTGAATATTACTATGAACAGAGTGTCACATTGAATGCAATTACTTTGGCGGGATATAACTTCAATGGTTATTACAATGATGAAGACCAAGTATTGCAAAGCAACGCAAATTACACATTCTCAATGGGAACAGACAATATCACCATTTATGCAAGGGGAAGCATTATATCATTTAATATCGTGTATAATGTAGCAGAAGGAGCAGAATTTGCAGTCGAAAATCCTACCACTTATACAGTCGAAACGCCTACATTTACCTTAAATAATCCAACACTTGAAGGCACAAACTTTGTAGGCTGGACAGGTACAGGTTTGAGCGGTAGAGTAATGAATGTTACAATTAACCAAGGCACAATAGGTGACCGCACTTATACAGCAAACTTTGAAGATATACGCTATGCGATTACTTATGATTTTGCTGGTGGTGTAGGTGCAAGCGGTGGATATTATCCAACATCCTATACGCGTGCTGATGAAATAGCACCTACTGCACCAACTCGTGCTGGTTATGATTTCGCTGGTTGGAAACTCACTGACGCACAAGGCGAAGAACTTGATGTATCTTACATTGAAGTAGGTAGCACAGGCGAACGCAAGTTTACTGCACTATGGACAGCACGCAATGACACGCCATATACTGTAAATATTTACTTTATGCAAGCAGATGGCACATATCCAAGTACGCCAAATGAGAGCAATAAGTATGAGGGTACAACTGATGCACCTATTGTAATTGAATTGCAAGATTATGATGGATATGTCACACCAACGCTTGGAAATTACACAATCAATGGTGATGGAAGCACAGTTGTAGAAATTAGATACGCGCGTGTAGCATATCATGTGACAATAAACTATGACGATGGTATTATGTCTGTGACAGGGGAACAAGACTACTATTGGGGACAAAGAGTCAATATCACGGCGACTCCAAATGACGGTTATAACTTTGCTAATTGGACGCAAACGGATGGGCCAACAGTACTTGATAATGTCACAACATCTGGATATTCATTTGAGATGCCAATAGGAAATGTGACATTGATGGCTAATTCACAAGTGATAACTTATACAATCACTTACACATTGAATGGTGGTTCTTATGACGGCGGAATAGATCCAAATCCTACAGAGTACACAATCTTGAGTGATGATATAAGTATTGTCAACCCAAGTAGGCTTGGCTATGTATTCACTGGCTGGACAGGTACAGGCTTGAGCGAATTGACTACAGATTTGGTAATTACAAAAGGAAGCACAGGCAATCGTACTTATACTGCAAACTTCCAAGCAACTAATGTAGATTATAAGGTAATAATCTATCAAATGGGCGTAGACGGAGAAAGTTATGCAAAAGTGCAAGAAGATACCTTGCAGGCATTGACTGATAGCGAAGTGACACCAAGTATTCCTACATACACAGGTTTTACAACACCAGATTTACAAACAAAAACAATTTCAGCAGATGGTTCTACCGTGTTTGAATATTATTACATTAGAAATCAATACGGCGTGTCATTGGCTGAATCTAGAGGAATTCAGTCATTGACAGGAAATGGTTTATATTACTTTGGTGCAGAAGTGACAATCACTGCCGTACTAAAAGATTATTACAACTTTGAAGGTTGGCTGTCAAATGAAGAAATTGTGTCAATGAACTTAAGTTATACATTTACAATGGGGGCTCAAGAATATGTATTTACAGCAGACACAAGCGGATATATCTTCAACATTATCTATGATGTTAATACTGCGGATGTCGTAACAGGAATTGACAGTTTACCAACTACTTTTGAGTATGGAAATACCACTATAATGAGTCTTGGTGGTGTAGAAAGAAACGGTTATCACTTTATGGGTTGGCAAATAGTGGGTGCAGAAGATAAGAAGAGTTATACAGGAATAATTATTGGAGAAAGTTATCACGAAGATATTACACTCAAAGCACATTGGGGCGTAGAAACTACTTATTTCTCATTTGGGTTATTAGAAGATAATACCTTGGCTATTGGTAGAAATACACAAACGACTTTACCACGCGATGTAGAAATACCTGCTTATGTACAATTACCTATAGTACACGAAGAAGGGAGTGGAACTTTAACCATTCTTGCGTATATTGTTGACCAAGAATTTTATGAAAATGGAAATGAAAATACTTTCTCAGTGTCAACTATTCGTGGTGGAACTTATAATAATGGTTCATATACTATACCATCTTATTCGTTTGCTAATAATCAATATTATTATTCGGATATAGATACAGTTACTTTGCCAAGTACAATAACAACAATTGGTGTTGCAGCATTTTATAACTCTACAATCAAATCAATTTCAATGTACAATTCAGTTACTACTATTTCCCCAGTTGCATTTGCTTATTGTAAAAATTTGACAAGTATAGAAATACCTAATAGCGTAACAGAAATAAGTGATTATGCATTTGTAAATAGCGGGTTAACAAGCATCATACTTAGTGAAGGATTGCAAAAGATAAATCAAGGAGCATTTAGACATACACATATTAAGACACTCAATTTGCCTAGTTCATTAAAGGAAATAGGACAAGGTGCATTTAGGGGGGTAGGCGAATTGGAAAATGTAATTTTTGCAGAAAATTCTACTATAACAACGCTAGGACAAACGGCTTTTGCTTATTGTTACAATTTAAAAACTATAAATATACCTAATAGTGTCACATCTATTGGTGGATATGTATTCTCATATTGCTTAAGTCTTTATGATGTCGGGTTGAGTAGTGATTCACAAGTAACTAGTATAGGTGAATATGCATTCCAAGAGTGTATTTCATTGACGCATATCACATTACCTAGTACCTGTACAAATTTAGGACAATATGTATTCAATTTATGTCATAACTTAATGCAAGTAGAGAGTCCGTATGCTTTGAGTTCTTGGAGTGGACTCACATTGAGCGTAGAAGAATTAGAAAGGCTTGAATGGGGTAATGCTTCGTCATTCACAGGGACATTGAGTACGCTTGACAACGGTGTTGTGATTTGGACGAAAAAGCAAGCGACAGGCAATGATAGAGTGGTATTAGTTCGATATATTGGCGACAATGCAGACCTTGATTTGTCTACAAATACTAATATTACAATGATTGGTCAATATGCTTTCTATGAAGATATTCATATTGAGAGTGTCATATTGCCGGATTCAGTCCTTGAAGTGCAAAAGTATGCTTTTGCACAGGCAAATAATTTACAAAGTGTAATGTGGCCTTATAAGAGTGGAAGCAGTTATACGCTTAATACTTCAATGATTTACCAATCTTATAAACTGGTTCAACTAGGTCTACCATTAGATTTAAGTACTATAGATTGGGAAAACGATGGAGAGTTCATGATTAGTTCGGTAGGGCTTGAAATTATAGACACATCAAAGACGACTACATTTACAAATAGTTTTGGTGTAGTGGGTGACTTTGAAACTGTAACTATAGCAAGTGGAGATTACGCAGGAACATATTTATATAAATATAATGGCACAAATTCTACCGTTGATTTAACAACGCAAGAATATAAGCCTTATGCAGGATTATTCTTCAATAACGGTGTTATTAAAGATGTAATCTTTCCAAGTGATATGACAGAGATTCCAAATGCAATGTTTGCTTATAACTTCAACTTAATTAATATAGAATTACCTAATACAATTATCAGGATAGGTGAATTTGCTTTTGCAGGTAATAATAACTTGCAATCTATAAATTGGGAAGACTTGACTAATTTAACGGAAATTGGAAGAAATGCTTTTGATTTAAATACATCTTTAGAAGAAATAGTCATAAATGGAAATATTAAAACAATAAATGTTTATACATTTAGAGGGTGTTTTGAAGTCGATGACGTTACACTTAGTGAAGGCGTAGAGAGAATAGAAGCCTACGCATTCCAATCTGTAGCATTACCAAATGACTTTACTATTCCAGAAAGTGTAGTCTACATAGATGAGAATGCTTTTAGTCAAGCAACGCAAAATGGTGCTGATTATACACCGCCATTCATTGGTGATAAACCAACAACTAGTGCTTTGGATGATACAGTTGATAATGTATTTACCTTGACGAAAGTTGAAAATGACAATGACCTAAATCAAAACTTTAATTTGGGGTTAATTAAAGGTTTGTTTGTGGGGAATTAAAATTGGTTATTGATTTACATTAACTGCTTTTAAATATTAAATACAAGTTAAAATTTATTTATAGTATTTAATTGAATTTAAAATTAAAAAAAGTAAGTGTAGCAGGGGCACTTACTTTTTTGTTAATTAGATAAACTTGAGATGTTTTTGCAAAGTAAATTGTTGATTATTATTGGTTCTATAATATTCGTGGGGTCAATAGACAAAATTATGCTATTTTAATACTATTATCAATAATTAATATATACATATTTAAAGTGTAATTAATTTTTTAATTATATTATTTATTATTATTTTATTGTTAAGAATTAAATTTGTGAATTAATTATTTTTTGGGCATAAAAATTACAAATAATTTATTTTTAAATTAATATATATGACATTGTAAAACAAAATTAATTATTATTAATGCTTAAATGTTTTTTAGGTTTAGACATTAATACTACATTTATTTTTAGTTTAATAAAATATACTTATCATAATTTTATTAGAGATTATTATAAAAATTAGGATACAAAGGCGTCTATAATTAAGGGTAAAATATTATTTTTGTTAATTTTCAAATCTACATTTTATTTATTAACTTAAATTTAATAAATTAATTTTTACATTTGTTCATTATTTTAATAGTATTAAAATAAATAATTTTGTAAAAAATTCTAAATCAAAAAATACTTATATTTATATATTAAAATTGGGCAAATAAATTTTGTGCATATTGTAGGGTTTTCAATTTTTCAAGATAATTCATAGAATTTCACATAATTTTTAATAAGTGATTTTATATAATAAAACGGTTGCTACTTGCTGATTTTTATGGTATTATATTAATTATGAAGAGAATTAGCGCTAGAGCAATAATAATTGAAGGGGATAAAATAGGGCTTATGTATCGCAAAAAGGCGACACACGCATTCTATTGTTTGCCGGGTGGAAAGCAAGAAGTGGGCGAAACGCTTGAGCAAACTGTTGTCCGTGAAATAAAAGAAGAATTTGGAATAGATATAGAAGTAATAAAGAAAGTGTATGAGTTTATATCCGAAAGTGCCCACCAACACTTCTTTTTGTGCCGTTGGGTAGATGGAATATTTGGCACAGGTGAAGGTGAAGAATTCACAGTGCCGTCAGAAAAAGGATATTATGAACCACGCCTAGTTAATGTAGAACATTTAAAAGAATTGCACATATTGCCTAAAAAAATAGCAAGGGCTTTAAGAAAAGACTATGAAAAATATGGTGGAGAATTAGATAACAAAGTAAAAGTATTTACAGATGATAAACCGCCTGTTAATCCACCAAAATATAGGAAATTTAGACATAAAAAACACCGCACGCAAAAAGCACCAATGAAATCTTAATGCTTTTGCATAAGGTGTTTTTTTAAGCATTAGTGTGAAGGTACAGGGTTGGTGCGATAGCGAACCGCCGTGGTCTAGGTTGCGTACTTAGACACAATTTAGGTACTAGCGTACGGCAGTGGTTATTGGTAGCACCTAACCACAACTTAGAACTAAATAATTATACTTTGTGCTTGTTGAAGCAGGGGTGATACCACTTTGTGGTATGGTTATTGGTGAGTGCCTAGACACAGCTTAGGTGCTGAAAAATATACTTTGTGCGTTAGCACAAAGATATATAATTTTAAGTTTTTAGTTCTAGGGTGGGCTAGTGACACTTACCAAGTCCACAGGTGCAGTTGTCTTGCGTACGGCATTGGTCTTTGTTTTGAGAGAACCTACAAAGTAAGTGCTAGTACCAACCAAGACCACGCCATAGGGTGGGTGTGATGGCACACTGCCGTGGTCTAGGTTGAGTACTTAGTCACAGCTTAGTACTAAATAATTATATTTTGTGCGAAAGCACAAAGATATATTTATTTGTTGTTCTTTGTACTAAGTAGGCAAGTGTTACTCTCCAAGACCACAGGTCAAGGGCTAGCCCTTGCACTAGGGTTCTAGGGGATGGGAAATTTCCTAGATAATCCCATTTGTCTACAGTCTGAAAAACTCCACTTATGTGGAGTTTTTTTAGTAAAATTATTAAATTACTTTTTTGTTGCTTTTGTAGTAGTTTTGACTTGGGTTTTATTTTGCGTGGTATTTTCTTTTTTGTGTTGAGTAGTTTTATTGTCTGCCTTTTTTTGTTGCATTTTATGCGCATTGGCTTTTTGATTTATTGTTGTGGATGTCTTTTTGTTATTCGTATTATTATCTTTATCACTTACTTTAGTAGTTGTGGTTTTATTTGAACTTTTTGTAGTTTTCGTACTTATGCTCTTATTGTCATTTTCATCTTTTTGTTCATTCAAATACTTTGCCCGTGCTTTTTCTGCTGTTTTAGTAATGAGAGAAAGTACTTTGCCTTTATGTAACCACCAATCACGGCTATACACTCTTATTAATTCCCA
>CALWAB010000121.1 GCA_944372745.1 uncultured Clostridia bacterium
CCCTGTACTAATTTATGTATACTTTCAGTATATGGAGCAAGAATAGCAGGCATTTCTTTTAAAGTATCATTTTCTTTATCCGCAAAATAACTATCAGTTAGTTTATTGTCTTTATCTACATAACCACTAAATCTAAGATAACTTTGAATGTCGCTCGCTAATTGCGTATCAACTAAAATTCTATTTGTCCCATCTGTAACAAATTTACCTTTAAAGTACTCCACAGTAGCCCTTGTCGGCCTATCCGCAAGATTCGCTTTAATATCCTTTTGTAAATCTGAAACAAAACTTTTATAACTATCTGTCGCAATTACTGTCAACAAATTTACTTGATGAAAATTATTCCCTGTAGTAGAACAATAATGTGCATCGACTCTATCTCCAAGCTTATTTACGGCAATACGAAGCCCACGCCCGACTTCTTGTCTTTTTGCAATGGCAGAATCCCCTCCTGGTTTTAATGCACAAATTTGGAATACATTTGGATTATCCCAGCCCTCACGAAGTGCAGAATGAGAAAAGATAAATCTTGTAGGCTCTTCAATTGAAAGTAATCTTTCTTTGTTTTTTAGAATTAAATTATAGGCTGAAACATCATCGGAACCCGTATATTTGTTATCTTTTGAGTTAGTCATTTTACCTGTTTTCTTATCAATGGAAAAATAACCTTTATGAGTATCCGACACTGCAATACTTTTTAAATATTTTATATAAGGTGTTTCAAACAAAGTCAAATATTCATTGAGTATTTTTGCGTACTCTTCTTCAAACATCTTTGCATATTCGCCTTTTTCGTCAGGCTGCTCATAATCTCTATATTTTTTAACCTCATCAATGAAAAATAGAGAAAGACACTTAATACCTTTGTTATATAACATTTCTTCTTTTTCAAAATGCGAACGAATTGTTTCCCTAATTTGCACCCTTCTTATATCTTTATCTGATATGTCTCCTATTACTTTGCCAATCTTAATCTCTATGTCATTTAAAAATGTAACAGTATTTGTATATGGATTAATTTCTTTAATTATATAACCATTCTTGTATTGTTCCAATTCATTTGAAAGGTTATATAAGTTCCTTTCGACTTCCAATAAACGCGTTTCACGGTTTATTGATTTATTGTATTTTATTTCAAACTCTAATTTAGCTATTGGCGGTTTGTTTGGAGATAAAATAATATCTTGAAGATATAAATAACCATTTGTACCACGCAAATTTTTAATTTCAAAACCTTTAACCTGAATTTTTTTAACAAGCTTTTTATTGTAAGCATCCAAAGCATCTAAACAGTAAATTAGATTATGATGTTTTCTATGTGTGGCTGAAAAATTCATACTAAAAAGCGGGTTAAATTTTTTAAGCGAAGTTTGAGTTGCCTCTCCACTAAGTTTTTGAGGTTCATCGATTTTTTTTGTTTTGCCAATTTATTAACCCTTTGTTTAAATCAAGATAAAAAAAACATATTTTCCATTTTTTGTTTTATAGCAAAATTTTTTAATAGACAATTTGGAACATAATGATTTCTATCAAATTCAGACATAAATAACTTCTCCAACAATATTCTTAAAATTAAAATATAATCAAACTCATATTTTAATTAATTTTAACATAAATATTTTTTTGCAAACCCATATAGTCAAAAACATAATTTTTTAATAAAAACCGAACTAGAGTTATTACTTTTGTTCGGTTTTATTTTTTTAAATATTTCTAGATGCTAAATCCTATTTACATATAATTTAGTAAACATTATGAAGTCAATTATCAGTCTATCATTTTAATAATGATAGTCTTATTGTTAATATATAACTTTAATACAATTCTTTATCTTTCACTTTGTCTTGCTCTTTTTCTTGAAGTATTGATTGTATATTTAAAGAGTCACAAAATGCTTCGTAATTTTTTATATCGCTTTTTGAGTTTGATATGCCTAATTCTCTAGGGGTGTTGATTATTATATCTGTTGACTTAACACCTAAATATTTTCTTGCTTCTGGTATTTTTAATGGATACCCATATCCGTAATTCCAAGATTTAGTAAGTTCGGGCACTACTTCAATTAATCTAAAATGCAATCTTCTTAAAAATGAGGGATTTACCAATGGAAAATATGATGCTCTATAATCAATAAAATCATCGGGATTTTTTAAGGTCCAACTGGTAATCATTACTTGGTGTTTAGTCCGCGAACATTCTACCAAGTCTAATTGCACCCTATATCCCATACTTTCAATTTGTTTTATTAATGCTAAGGTACATATTCCTCGCATATACAAATTATGCTTATCTTCAAATGCACTAGCAGAAATACTATAAAAAATTCTTACAACTGAAGGGGCATCTTTATTAGATTTTTCCATATTAAACATATTTAATGGATGCCCCATCAAATATGCTGGTACATTAGGGGCAAAACCCAATATATCATTTTTTATTTTTCTATTTTTTTCTTTTTCTGCAATTTTAGTTTCTAATGCAATTCTTGCAGAATCAAACTTTTCATAATCTTGCGAATATTCCCCTTCCAAACACAACTTCCTTGCTTGTTCAAAACTATCCGTACCTGTAAACTCAAAACCACCTGTATAGCTTGAAAGGCTCATACCAACAAAAGCATTGGATGTCTGGACATTATCTAAATAATTTATAAAATCGTATAAGCTATTAAAATTTATATAAATTATATCTTCGTCTAAATCATATTTTATTTGTTTATCCATAACACACCTACAAAATAGTCTTTAGCGTTTCATAATATTGGTTATCTGCCAAATGATACCCCAACTCATCAATGAGCAAATTCAGTGTTGCCCTTGTATAATCTGCTCGCAAAACGCTTTTGACTAAGTCAATCTTTTTAAAAGAATTAAGGCAACTCATTTCATAAAGTCTTTTAAATGTTTCTGTCGTTATGATTAAATCTAAAGAATGCTTTTTCGCAACCTTCCTTAAAACTGTAAGAAATTCATACAATTCTTCATCTGGACACAAATGTGCTTCTACTTTAGCGTCATAGGTAAATTTTATTAAATTCACTTTTTGCATTAAAGTTGTTGAGGGCTTAATTGAATCTGCATCCACAGAAATCACTACTCTAAAATTCGGATGTTTCTTAAATGTCCCACAAGAAAATGTATGCTCACTAGATTCTTGTAATGCTATTAAGTTCTTCAACATATTCGTAGGGCAAGCCAATAATTCATCTAAATAGAACACTTCGCCATTAACATACGCTTGAAATAGTGGCGTCTTTTGAAATTCTCCATTTTCATTTGTATCGCCATAGATTTCATCTAATGATTTTGCAATAGAAGTAGTATAAAATACTCTAGCATTTTCTCTACAATATTTATTAACAGAATATTTTTTCCCACAATGCACAGGTCCTACAATCAATATGGGTTTATTATTTTCATTAAATGCTTTCACTAGCAAAGGATAACTTCCATTGTCCACTTCAATAAGTTTCATCAATTTATTTTTATTATTGATCATAATTAATATCTCCTATCGCCCATTGAACTTCTTTGTTGATTCCTCTCATTTTCTCTAATAATGATTTCGTTTAGAGCGTCTACATATTTGCCTTCATCTATTCCACAAATTTCTCTCAAACCGCCCTTGATGGTATTCAAAGTGTCAATCTTGACATTTTCCAATAAATTTGCCCTTATATTTTCAGGTAAATCAAAATTTTTAGAATCTAAAAGTTTGCTTGTAGCCACAATGCCACGAGTAGATATGATAATAGGAAGATGATTTTTTTCAATGACTTTTCTAAGTCCCCAAGCAAATCGTAGAAGTTCATCGTCTTTAATAATTTTCTTTTCTATATCTTTATCATAATCCCATTCTATCACTGCGAATCTGTCAAGAGTCGCACTGTCAAGCTTATTTCTACCACAATATTGGCTATCTGGTCCAGTACCAAAAGTATTACCTGCGGCAACTAATTTAAAGTTTTCATTTATTTTAACTAATCCGCAAGGAAATTCCATATATCCTTGAGCAATAGCGGTATTAACTGTAACCAATGCTTCAGGATTTGACCCGTCTATTTCGTCAAAGAAGAATACGCCACCGTGTTTATACGCTTGATAAAATGAAGTAGGCACATACTTCCCTTCAGCATTTTTATAGCCTGTGAGTTCATAAGCATTTTCTACTCTATTGACCATATAATAAGGCAAACCTAATTTTCTTGACAACTGCTCCACAGCCGTACTTTTCCCCGCACCAGCAGGGCCAACTAACATTGGCACTAAGCCGACTTGCACACAATCTTCCATTTTGCCAAATGCGTAGTGCGTCAATTCCTTAGGGTCAAATGGTGCAACAATAGGTGGCTTGTAACCATCGTCATACCCATCATCAATACCATTCCCATCCCCTAATTGACCTACATCTAACAAGATTTGTGGTAAAATATTTTTTACAATTTTATCTACAATCGCACTCAACGCATCTTCTTTTATTTCAGTTCCGCCGTTTGCAATTACCGCCTTGCGAACTTGTGTAGTCAAAAAGTTGGACATTTTATCAAAAATTATTTCATCTTGTATGTCAGCCACCATTGCTTTTGCTTCGTCTTTAATTTCTACACGCATTTGATTGCGTACCTGTTCTACATAACGGTCGCCAAAAAGCGTTTTAAAGTTTTCATTGTAATAACTATTGTACATCTTGACCATTTCTTTGAGATTATCAGCCATAGAATCAACATACACTTTGAGCATAGCGATTTCTTTGTGCATTTTGTCTACAGATTCCAATTGTTCTTTGTGCATTTTGTCTACAGATTCCAATTGCACTTTTTGCATCTTATCTTCAATAGATTCAATATCGCCTTTTATCCTATTAATTTGATTTGATAAATCTACAATCTTACTAGTTAAATCTTTCTGGTCTTGTTCTTTTTGTTTTTGTTGATTTAAATCGTTTAATCTAGACATTATTTCATCTAATTTAGATTCTAAACCATCATTTCTCGCCATCATTCTTTTCTCCTTAAATATTATAAATATATAATAACATATTTAAATAAAATTTGCAATATATCAAGTAAATTTAAAATATTTTATTAAATGTTTAAAAATTATTAAATAATTAACTTCAAAATTAAATAATTAACTTCAAAATTAAATAATTAACTTTATTCAATTTGTTTGTAATTTTTTATTAAAGGCAATAGACTTTTATATAAAGCGTGATATAATATTTTATATAAAGGAGATAAGGAGATATTATTATGAATAAAATTTTAACAACTATTTGCCTTTGTGCATTATTACTAATAAGCGGTATAACTTTCGCAGCATGTGGAGAAAAAACACAACCTCAAACCTACACAATTACCTTGCCCACATCTATAGATTACACTATTCACGCTGATAAAGATGTAGCAGAAGCTGGACAAATCATCACTTTAACTATTACACTCACAAATACTGAATTGGTACTAGATAATGTATTAGCCAATGATACAATATGTGAAAAAAATAGTGATGGAACATACTTTTTCACTATGCCAGCTGAGAATGTGAACATAACAGTTCAAACAAGTCAAATACAAGAAGTTCTCTCGACAAATTTTGTTTGGCTTGATGATGATAATCTTTACACAATAACTCAAAGCGGAGAAGGAACTTTTGATTGGTATACAAGAGATATAAATATAACATTTGCAAATAAGCAAGGAATGTCTATTGTAAAAAATACTATCACATCATCTAATCAAAATACTATTCCCAACGAAGCAATAACATTTACCCCTGTAACTGACAATGACATACACGGAGCAAGTGGCTCAAATCAAATTGTTAAGGGCGTTATTGAAATCAATCCTTTTCAAATAAATCCAGGTACTACCTATTTAACTATGGAATTTATCAATGGTAACAATACTATAGGCTCTTCAAATAGAGGAACGCTAATAGTGAAAATCACAGTTGTACCGTATGGAGAATTGACGCTTGATACTGTAAAAGAGGAATTGGTTATAGACTTATTTTCTGAAATGCAATATTCAACTGGTGATACATTTTGTTTGAGATTAAGCGACAACGATTATGTTGATGGTTCCGCCAATCCTCGCTATGTGGACTATGTTTTAAAAATGGAATCTATACGCAAATTGACTTTAGAATTTGATTATATTTTAGGACATTCATATTCCATAAGTCTTGTTGAGGGTGATACTTACCCAGAGATTAATGTTGGTTACATACAAGAATTCATTTTTGAAAACTCAATTGAATCTGGTGATGAAGAAAGTCAATACACTGGTTATTATAACGGGAATTTAATGTATATGGACGCTAATGACAAAGTAACAATTAACGCAGAAAGAAACTCAGCACTTGAAGAATAGAAATATGTTTAACTATATTAGGGGATTTTATTCTCTAAAGTCCTAGACAAAGATGGGCATCTTATCTAAGGGATTTTCCATCACCTACAACCCTAGTGCAAAGGTAACTTGCTCTTGACCTATGGACTTAGATAATTATTTTAGCCCGTTTTAGTTTAAAAACTAAAGATAAAACTTAGTGCGTTAACACGTGCTAAGTTTTTCTGTAGCTTAACTAGGAACAATGACCTATCCTATTGCAGACGATATTCAAAATGAAGAACTTGCTAAGACATTTTATAATAAAATCATTAAATCTCCAGAAAATGCAACTCGCTTAATAGTGAAATACTTAGGCGAAACCTTATTCCCGTTTGCAGGCGGAATGGTAGTATATAATTGTAACGAATACGACTTACTTGTCGAAACAGATAATTCAATAAAGAATTATAATATTATCATTAGACAAGACAAAATGGAAAATATGATAGGAAAGTGAAAATACAAATAAAATTCTTGAAATTACCGACATTTTAGATAAACAAACATCAGTTATTTATAAAGAATATGTAAAGGAAGATATTTCTGTCCCACCTTATGTTCCGCCAATAGATGATGTTGAAGAAACTTATTTTTATGCAATTATTAATTTTGCTACACCTGTAAAATTAATATACATCGCCAATGGGACAGCAACCCCTACCATAGTAGATGTAACTATAGAAGAAGAATTTGAATATAATGCACGATTGATGTTCTTAAAATCAGCCACTACACAAGCATTAATTGAAAGAGTGGCAAATAGTTTAGATTTTGACCCAGATAATAGCATTATAATGATTGATTTTCAGCAAGATGTTTGCAATAATTATAAAATTATAATATTATCTGGCACTAGAGCCGACTGCTTCACTATAAGCAATGTACCAATAGGAAATACCGAAAAGGAAACCATTGAAAATATAAAAAACAAGTTAGGACTTTTTGATAGTTACCGAATAAACACATTGTATAATGATATAATTGAAATAGAGTATGTTAGAGAAGAATATTCTTATAAAGATATTGCCGAAATACTTGAATATGAATATGACAATGTTAAAAATAATCTTAAACCTATCCTAGACTATGTTGTAGATAATCATTTAGCAAGCACTGCCAATTTATTATCATATAGAATAGCCTTTGGCGAAACAAACAACGGCAAAATATCCAGCATAAAACTAGGCGTTGATTACAACGACACAAGCACAAATAAAAATAATTATGTAGTATATAATGTAACTTTACCAAGTGAATTACCAATAGAAGCTTTACTGGATATATCTAATTTCAATAATCTTAATCTATCACCACAAAATACAGTAGAAGAATACAGTTTCACTTATGATCCAACAACTCAAGGGGACAAAGACGATTTTGTCAAGGCAGTTACTACACGCTTTGATGAGAATTTTAATGTTGAAGGTGATAATGTAAAATTGCTCTATACTTTCCAAGGCGAACAACCAGATGATGATTATATTACCTCTTACTGGTATCATGTGGTCACTATATCTAATGACGGCGTTAGAGAATATAAGGTAATTATACCTGATAATAATGTAGATGAATTTGTAGATAAAATTTTAAGGGAAGCTTTCAAATTACAGGATAATGGTATATTTGAACTAGACTTCCCAACTAACCAAATCAATGTTGTATTATAATTCCCATTTATTCTATTTTAACTAATCTGTGATAAGCAACTTGCAAAAGATAAAATAGATAGTGCGTAAAAATACTTTTAACCCTGCCTTTACCCTTAAAACTAAATATTAATCTCACTTTAAATTCTATCTATCTAAAAAAAATCGCTAAAGTATGTAGCGATTTTTTTAATGAGTTATGAATATTAATGTAGTCAAAAAGTCTTAGACTATCAAAGTATGAAGGGTTATGCATCGTAAGAATATTTCTTTTCTCCGTCTTTGCCGTATCCATAATATTCTCGTGCGTAATCTTCAATGTTTTCATTGATATAATTATTCATATCTTCATAATACTCTATTTGGTAGTTGAGATTGTTTAATTCTGCTTGCAATTGGTCGTGTTTTGCCTGCAGAACACTGCGGTTAACGAATTGGAAAATTAATCCTATAATAAGGGCTACTAGCACGATTGTCGCTATTATAGTTCCGACATTGATTAGAGTTCTCAATTTGGATTCATTCATAGTCTACTCCTTTTCGACTCACTATATATACTAGAGTTGTCGTTATTTTGTTTGTATTTTTTTAAAAAATTTTAAAAAATTTTTTCTTTTGTTTAGATTTAATTTCATTAGGTTTATTTTGTTTGGCAGATTGTTTCGCAATTTTCTTTGATTTATAACAATCTACCAACTTTTTCGTTTTGTTTTCTAAATAATTATATAACAAATTTTTGACTTGTGCAAGTGTTTTTGCAATAAAAAATTTTTCAATGAAAATTCCAACCACCAAACCCAGCACTAAAAAAAATCTAAAATTTCCAAGATTATAAATGTGCATAAAGATTATAAACATTGCCCCATTCAGCAAAACATAAACTGCATCGAATATTGCTTTTAATTTCTTTCGTGGACAAAATAAGTGATAGAAAACTGCTAGGATTGCTCCCAGCCACACAAATGCCAAGAATACACCAAATTGCCCCACTGTCGTATTTAACATATTTCACCTTTTTATTAGTGTATTCTCAAATTTACATCTTAATGATAAATATAAAAATTTCTAGCAAATTATCTAAGTAAAAATTTCTACATCCTCGCTAGTACTTGTTTTATTTATTTTACCCCTATTATGACAAATACTATACGCAAGTTACAATAGTAGTGTGCTATCACACACATCCACATGCTGTAGTCGTAGGTAATATTAATAATTATCCTTATATTCTATTTTAAAATGATAACGACTGTTTATTAAATTCTTTGCCATTTGGAAACGCTGTTCAGGTGTCGCTTCTTCTATTTCTTTTTTAGAATAATGAACAAAACTAGGTTTTAATATAAACATTAAATTTTCATTTTCTTTCATTTCCACATTTTCAATGTTTGAAGTATAATCACCCAAATTACTTTCATTGTCTTTAATCACTGTATCATTTCTTGTACACTTTTGGTTTTCTTTGTCTACTTTTTCATTATTTTCAATAACGCTTGTAGATTGTGTATCTACATTTTTTCCCAACCTAAATTCATCTCTTAAATTTGCGTTTAATTTTTTGAAATACTTTTTATTTTCATCTGTTAAATCCGTGACATACAAGGTATTTATCTCTCGAATATAGCGAACTGCTACAAAACCAAATCTTTTAAGTGCATTATTAGAAAGTTTTATGAGTATCTTATAATAATTACCTGCAAGCATATTATATGAATGAAATATCATATACAAACCAATAAGCCCTGCAAGACTCCCAAACACCATACTTGCTATACCATTATAGGTGGACATATCCGTCCCATTCATAGATAATAATGCAGTCTGAGTCAATACAAGTGAAATTAAAGAAGAGGAAAAGTTAGTAAATTTTACGGCTTCCACAATGGGACGATTTATTTTTCTTGTTCTTATTGCCCCGATTATTGCGATTGTTAATTCTGTAAATGTGAAAGCTGCTATAGATATAGCTACAATGAGATTATATTGTGTGTTATCTTCGCCTAAAAATAAGCGGACGCTCCCTACCATATAAGCAATGCTAGAAATTAAAACAATTAGCCCCATATACAAATAGCATTTATAAATGAGGGTATGAGCTTTTTTACGCGACATTGGTTGAGCCATCAAAGTTTTATGTGTGCGAACTGCAGTATATTTTGCTAATGCCACACCTACATTGTACATTGCATTGACACATAAGAAAAAGGACAAGGCAAATAAGCCTATAATTAATTTCCCTAACGCAAAAGCCAAATTAGTCCACACAGACATTTGTGCATATTTAATTGTGTATTTGTATTTTTCTGCCATATTAAATTTTCCAATACATTAAATTTCGTCATTTAAATAAAAATTTATTACCATTACAATTTTTATAAAAAAATCATTAAACTTTTCATTTAGCATTGCGTGCTATCATATTAATAATGAATTATACCATATTATACTTTTTAATACAAGTAAATAATATAATTAAGTACTCAACTATTTTAATTTGAAAAAGCACCCTATTATTCCCACACAATATCACAATAAAATACTTGTAATCTTTGTGCATTTTTGGTATAATAGTTTAATATTTTACAAATGAACAAATGCTTTATGAATTTTAAGAGTATATTAATTGATGTTCGTACATCATTATTATATTCCAAAATATTACTCTAATTTAGTGAATTTTTACCATTCATTAAAATAAAAATTAAAACAAAAAGGATTATTATGATATTTGCTTATTTAAGCGGACTTACCGCAGGTGAAGCGTGCTTACTAATTCTTGCGTATGCCATAATGATTGTCATTGCTATGGTTGCACACGAATTTATGCACTCTTACACCGCTTACAAAATGGGAGATAATACTCCTAAAGCCTATGGGCGTTTAACACTCAATCCCCTTGCTCACTTTGACGCAGTCGGTTTGATTTGTTTTATAATTTTTGGTTTTGGTTGGGCAAAGCCCGTACCTATAAATACTTTAAATTTTCGCAACCATAAGAAAGGCACAATTTGGGTATCACTTTCAGGCATTTTGACAAATTTTGCATTAGCATTTTTCTTCGCTGCTTTCTATGTGCTTGTCGTTGCCCTTATGCCGGAAAGTTTAGGTAAATTCTTCTTGTCATATCTCTTTGGGTTCGGTATGATTATCAATATTTCTCTTGCTATATTTAATCTTATACCTATTTATCCACTTGATGGTTTCAATTTTATAAACGCTTTCTTAAGATACGACAATAAATATGTAGATTTCAATATGCGTTATGGCCCTATTATGTTAATGATAGTCATTATGATTTTATGGATTACTGGCTTAATGAGTATCTTAGTAGGTGGCGTAGAATGGGCATTTACTTCGCTGTGGGCTTTAATTTTCGGGGTGTGATATGGATAAAAACGATTTAGAACAAAAGACTCTTGACGAACTTTTCAAGGAAAAGTATCAAGACATAGACGAAATTCAAGTTGACGAAGATGAATTTGAGGACGAATTTGAAGATGAGTTTGACAATACGGAAGACGATATTGATAATGGCAATGAAATAGAAAACAATAATAATGTTTACTCAAATAACCAAGTCGAATTAGATGAAACAAGTTTAAGCGAAAAAAGCCAAGCAGACACTCGCATTTCAGCGCCCGCAGACGCTGACGCCAACACACAAAGTCAAGCCAATCAGCAAGCCCCTGCCCCTGTCGGCGAAGTGCCGTCAGGCACAAATGCGAGTGGCAGTGCAGACGCCAATAAATACAGCATCAAAAATTATGACAATCCTTATGAACTATTGCTTGCCATAATGGATGACAAAAAAGTTGACCTAAAGACGGTCATTTTGAGTGAAATAACAGACGAATACCTAGAGTATGTAAGACAAACAGACGACTTTGATATGGACCAAGCAAGTGACTTCTTGGCTGTGGCAGCAACATTACTAGAAATTAAAGTCAAAGCATTGCTTCCAAAACCTGAAGAGCCAAAAGATGACGAACTTGACCCTGAGAAAGAACTCTTAAGAAAGATTGAAGAATACAAAATAATGAAAGAAGCGGCGGAAGAACTCAAAGCCATTGAAGACATTGACCGCTTTTACAAAGCCCCAGACGAATCAGTGAACGACTATAGGTATGTACTCAAACAAATGAATATGGACAACCTTCTCAATGCTTTCACGAAAATGATGATAAAATTACAACAAAAGACAACCATTTCTAAAGAAAGAAAAATTGAGAAAGACCGTTTTACTGTTGCCGAAAAAATATTTTCCATTAAAGTATTAATGAGTGAACACGACCAAATGCACTTCAGTGAAATGTTTGACGAAGATTATTCAAAAAGCGAAGTCATATCGACATTCCAAGCAATGCTCGAACTTATGAAAATCCAATTTTTGAAAGTCCAACAAGCAGGACTCTTTGACGACATTCTATTAATCAAAAACCCTGATTATGTAGAAGGGCAAGCAGAAACACAAATAGACGAATATGACGAATAACAAGGTGAGAAAATGGACAGATTAGACAATTTAGATGAAATTATAATGTCAATACTCTTTGTAGCTGGACAAGGCGTAGAATTAGAAGACATTGCATCAAAACTCAATGTCAGTGTTGACAAAGTCAAAGCAAGCATTGAGAACTTAAAAAAGAAATACACTGCCCCTTGTGGCATTACTGTGATTTCCTACAAAAATAAGGCTCAATTATCTTCAAATCCTGAATACAGCGATTTTATAGCAGATGTTTTGAACCCTATCAAAGAAAAAGCTCTCACAAAAGCCGCACTAGAAACAATGGCTATCATTGCATACAAACAACCTATTACTCGTCTTGAGATAGAGAGTATTCGCGGAGTTAGTAGTGATTATGCAGTGCAAGTCTTATTGAGCCACAACCTTATAGAAGTTGTAGGGCGTAAGGATGTCGTAGGTAAACCCCTACTCTTCGGCACTACAGAAGAATTTTTGAAACGCTTTGACCTTCAATCACTTGACGACTTGCCAAATTACGAATCATTGCTTGAACGCATACAAATTATTAATGTCGGCAACACAACTGAAAGTATGTACAATGAATACGATATAGGTGATGAAGAAGACGAAGAAGAAA
>CALWAB010000122.1 GCA_944372745.1 uncultured Clostridia bacterium
ATTAGATATAGGCCTTTATGATACATATAGGGAATTGTATCCTAATAGACAGCGTCATACTTGGAGTTCGTATCCATCTAAACGCGCTAATGATAAGTGGGGCAATTTGTGGACATTTGATTATATCTTCGTCACGGAAAATATAATGCAACAAGTTAGGAGTTGTGCAATTAATTTTGAGACGCTATGCAGTGACCATTATCCCGTAATTGCCGAAATAGACATTGATGAATTAATATAGTACGAGTTAATTTCTTTTGATATTGTGATAATTTTATTGCTAATAAATTGGCAGTTTAATTTTACTGACTTTCTATAGTTAGAAGTTAAAATAAAAGATTTTTATTCTTACATAAAAAATAATTTAAATATTTTATTTAAAATTTTTATGTATAATATTGACTTGCATAAAAATAACAAATAAAAGTTATGACATAAAAAAAATAAGTCCAATTTGTGCGTTTTGGGCTTATTTTAAGATTAAATATTAAGCAACTACAATTATTAATTATATTTATTAAAGTTTGTTTAATTTTAACAAAAATAAATTAAGTTATAAACCCGCATTGACAAGGCAATATTTGTGTGATAAAATTTAAGTAGTTAGAGGTGATTAAATGAAAGAACCTATAAGAATCAATTATGACAATGGTTACTTTGTTGGAGAAGTAGAATTTGTATATGAAAAAGATGGCATCCAATATTATATTCGTGAAGGCAAGGGCGAAATGATATACGATAATGGTATGCGAAAAATAGGCACTTGGCAAAAAGATAAAATGGAAGGCACTGGTATGGTTATATTCAAGAATGGGGATGTTTACGAAGGCGAATTTAAGCGTGGATATAAACATGGAAATGGATTATATAAATTTTCTTCAACAGGCAATGTATATAAAGTAGTTATGAATTATGACAAATTGGTCAGCAAAGAATTTGACCATAATGACAATAAGCTTGTGCATAAAGTAGTAGATATAGAATTGAGTAGATAGAAAGGCTATTGTACCATTAAATTAAAGACACATTAAGAAGGTGATTATCTTAATGTGCCTTTTTTAATAGTATTATCCTTATTTCAATTTTTGAATTTATTTAAATAACTATTGTGAAATTTATAGATGGCTTCGTGAATGCTTTTAGGCGACAATATTTCTACATCTCCGCCAAACCTAGAAAAATATTGAATTATTTGAGTATGAGAACATTTAAAAGTGTAGATATCTTTGTCTATTGAGTAAGGTATAGGGCGATGAACATACATTTTGTGAAATAATTGTATACCGCGTTTTGTCAATTTGATTACAACTTCTTGTTCGTCAAAATTATAAAAAAATTGTGGACCGTATGTATTCATTTTAGCAAACAAATCAATGACTTTTTTATTAAATGAACTTTTAGAATTTAATATGACAACGGAGTTAATTTTAGATAGTTTTATTGAGCGACAAAAATGGGCTATTTCATATAATAAATATATGTGCATTTCTTCTTTTGACCTAGAAAATGCGTAGGGTGCTATTTCTAATTTGCTTCCTTTGTTACTTCTAGTTGTGATAAAAATTTTATTGCCATTTTTAATGGCGTCACTGATTGTATTGTATTGAGTTTTAAATATGATTTTTTCACGCATATCTTGTGGCAACTGAGTGTAGGAGAAAAACATATTTCTAAAGTACTCTGAAAGTGAATTGCCTTCTAACAAATAACTTTCTATGTAATCTATAATGTGTTTTGACTCTTTTGTGGGCTTTAAAGATACTAATTGGTTAAAATTTTCCAATGAATCTGAGGCTGATTCTCTATTTATTTTATTTGCTATGTCATAACTCAATTGTTCTACTTTCTCACTTGAAAGGCTAATGTTGGATAATATGGCGTCCTTTACTATATTATTAAATTTATTTTGCCTATCCCTAAAAATTTCCCAATAATTGATTATCAAGGTTGTAAGGAATGCGTTTTTATTTGGGGTAATTCCATCTTTTTTGATAAATTCAAAAGTTTCAGCGTCTTTTTCAAGAATTTCGGCAATGCGTTTTGTTACATAAATTTTTATTTTTTCAGTTTCCATTTTATTTTCCTTATTTTATTGTACCATAAAAAGTGGGCAAATGTAAAGACGATTTTTAAATGTTATTCACTATTTAAGCCTCATTTTAGTAAAAAATAGGGGGCAAAAAAATATTTTAAATTACACATATACAATGCAAAATATTTATTGTATAATATTAAAGCAAGGAGAGAATATTATGAAAATCAAAGGAATGTATAATAGCGCTGAAATATATACTGATAATATAGAAGATTCAGCAATAGACCAGATTAAGACTATGTGTGATTATGAACCACTAAAAGATTCAAAGATACGCATTATGCCAGATGTTCACGCTGGAGCAGGGTGTACCATTGGTACAACAATGACCATAAAGGATAAAGTGGTTCCAAATATGGTGGGAGTAGATATTGGTTGCGGAATGGAATTGGTTCAAATCAAAGAAAGAGAAATAGATTTCAAGTTGCTTGACAATCATATAAAAAGGAATGTTCCTTCAGGCAAAAAAGTGAGAAAGACTCCGCACCCATATATTGAACAAATAAATTTAGACGATTTAAAATGCAAAGAACATTTGGATTTAGAGAGAGCTAAATTGAGCATAGGTTCTCTTGGTGGTGGAAATCACTTTATAGAAGTAGATAAAGATGACGAGGGCAATTTGTATATTGTCATACATTCAGGAAGTAGGCACTTAGGTAAAGAAGTGGCTGAATACTATCAAGAAGAGGCTTATAGAAGATTAAGAGACAAAATTGATAATAAAATATCAAATTTCATAGAAGAACTTAAAAATACGGGTAAAACGAATTTAATATCTGAAAGCATTAAAAAAATGCGTGGGGAATATAATGAGTTATCGAAAGATTTAGCGTATGTAGAAAATGAATTATTTGACGATTATATCAACGATATGAAAATAGTACAAAAATTCGCTGTCTACAATAGACAAGCAATGATGGATGTGATTCTTACTGGAATGAAATTTACGGTAGTAGATGGATTTACTTGTATACATAATTACATTGATACGGACAATATGATATTGCGAAAAGGTGCAGTATCAGCACAAAAAGGCGAGAAAATTCTTATTCCAATTAATATGCGTGATGGCTCACTTATTTGTGTAGGAAAAGGTAATCCAGATTGGAACTACAGTGCACCGCACGGGGCAGGGCGTTTGATGAGTAGACGCAATGCCATAAAGCAGTTTACAGTAAAGCAATTTATGGATGAAATGAAAGGCATATACTCGTCGTCTATATCCATTAATACACTTGACGAAAGCCCAATGGCGTATAAACGCATTGATGATATAGTGGCTAATATTGAACCTACAGCGGAAATAACAAAACGCATTGTACCTGTATACAATTTTAAAGCAAGTGAATAATCTATAATTTTATAGCACTATTTTTAAAAAATGATGACAATTGTCATCATCTTTTGAGAGTGTATACAAAAGGAATTTCTAGGGGATTTTCCATCCCTTTGATGCCCTAGTACAAGGACAATTGTCCTTGACTTGTGGTCTTAGGGAGTGACAATAGCCAACTTTAGTACTAAAACTTAAACAATATATTTTCTTAGTGTGTTTCACACACTAAGTATATTATTTGAGTACTTAGTTGTGACTATGTGCTTACCAAAGACCACGCCATGGTGGGGCATCCCACTTGTTTTTTGCTATCGCAAAAAGTAAAATTCAATTTTATTGATTTTTCTATTTGTAGTTTGTCTATAGTCTAAAATGAACAATTATTTGTCATTATCTTTTTTCTTTGTATACTTATCTTTCATCTCTATCATTTTGTCTTCTATGATTCTGCTAATATGCTCCAATGTTTCTTTGGATGTATCTCCAATGTATTGCCTATCTAAATAAATTGGCTCACCTACAATCAATTTGTTAAAGCAAAATAGTCTTGGCTTTTTGACAAAATACATAGGTACAATAGGGGAATCAGTTTTCAATGCAAACATTGCAGCACCATTTTTAATATCTTCGCTAAAAGAGTCTTCTTTTCTTCTTCCTTCTGGGAAAATGACAAGTGTGCCATTATCTTTGAGAACTCTTAAAGAATTTTTAATAGTACTTAAATCTACTTTTTGTCTATCTACGGAGATAGCCCCCATTTTACCGAAGAACCAATTCGTCAATTTGTTGTTCATCAATTCTTTTTTTGCTAAATAGTTCATCCTTCTCCAAAAGAAAGTAAAAATCAGCACAGGGTCAGCATTAGATTGGTGATTTCCAATCACAATAGATTTGCCTTTAATAAAATTTTTTCGACCCTTTACAATAGTGGGGTACATAATCCTAATAGGTAACCAAGTGATAGCCTTTAATATCCAAAACAATATATTCATAATAATATATTATATAAAAAAGTTTTCTTTTTTGCAACTAGACAAATATCCAAATAACAAAATTTAAAAAGTTTTTGTATAAAAATTTGATTAATGATTGTCTTTTGCGTTGATTACGCTTACTTTTCCATTTTTTAATTCAAAAACATTGTCAAATAAATCGTAACTATTTAATTTATGTGCAATAACAAATATAGTTTTATCAATTTTTAATTGACTCAATGTTTTAAATAGTAAATCTTGGTTTTTACTATCTAATGCACTCGTAGGTTCGTCTAATAAAATTATTTTGCAGTCCTTTAAAATTGCTCTTGCAATTTCAATCCTTTGTTTTTGTCCGCCACTTAAATTGCTTCCATTCTCTGTTAATATTGTATTGTAACCGTTTTCTATATTGAGAATTTCATTGTGTAGATTAGTAATTTTGCAAACATTTTCAATTTCTTGGAAAGTGGCATTAGGTTTAACAATTTTAATATTATTAATAATAGTATCTTGAAAAATAAAAGGTTCTTGATTAACAATACAAATATTTTCTCTCAAACTTTTTTCTGTAAAACTGTTTATATCAATGTTATCATAGAAAATTGTTCCTTTATGTGGTTGATATAGTTTAGATAACAAAAAGAATAGCGTAGATTTTCCACTTCCTGAATTTCCAATTAGTACATTTAAAGTGTTGGGTTTAATTTCTAAACTTATATTTTTTAAAACTTTTTTATTATCGTAACCAAATGAAAGATTTTTTATAGTAATGTTTCCTTGATTTATATGAATAGAATCATAACCAAAAGTTTCTCCATTTGAATCGTTAATAACTTCCAAAATTCTTTTTGCATAGTAATCGCCATTAACATAATAGCCTTTTAATTTAGAAAAGAAAGCAACAGTGTCATACATTAAACTTTTGTAATTAAAAATAATTAAAATTGTAGCAATAGTAATTTGTCCATTAGGAATAAGCCATAACATAGATAAAAATACTATAACGGAATCTATAAGCCATTGGCAATAAGTTCCTATTCTTGAAATGAGTTCAAATTTGGTATTTTTATTTCGTGTTTTTTCTAATAAATCTTCACTCAATTGTTCCATTTTAGCATTTATTTGCTGTTTTATACCAAACCCTTTGATATCTTTAATTCCGTGAATGACTTCATTAAAGGCTGTATTTGATTTTTCTGTAGATTGCTTTACTAATTCTAGGTTTTTTAAATCCACGCTGACTTTAATGCTTTCTATAATAAATAATAGTGCTACACCGATTGTGAAAAATAATCCACATTGAGGGCTTAAAAAGTATATGATTACTAGAAAACTTATGTTGGTAAATACATCCACTAAAGTGCCAGCTACGTTGCCTACAAATTGGCTAATTTCATTAATATCATCATTAATTCTTTCTAAATAATATCCGGAACCATTTTGTTTTATTAAAGGATATTTGGTATTTAAAAATGATTGCGTTAAATCTTTTCTAATATCTAAAGCAATTATTTTTGAAAGTTTGAAACTGAATTTGCTCCATAAAAACCAGTTAATATGATGAAAAGTTATTGCGGTCAAAATATATATAGTAAACTTTATAGCCGTCTCGGTTTCTTCATTAGTAATACCAATGAGTTGTATACTCATTAAATAAGACAATAAAATTCCTAGTGAAGAAGCACTTATCATAACTATCAATAAAGCAATTATGAGTTTAGTTTGTTTTTTATAGTAGGGCATAAAAGTATACAAATATTTAAATCTTTTAAAAAACATATTAATTCTCCTTTATTTTATTCGGCAAAACCTATAAAACAAGGGAATTTTATCTAAAAAAGTCCACCATACAATGTGAACTCTTAAACTATAGACATATATAGATAATTAAGTAAAATTAGATTATAATGTGCTATAAACATTTCATATAATCCTTTTTTATTTATTCTCTTAAAATTTTTCGTCTATATTAGTTCACATTCCTTTGTGAACTTTATCTTAAATTTAAATATGCAAAAAATTAAGCACAAAAAAAAGATAAAACTCACTAGTTTTATATGACTATTACACATAAAACTAGCCGTATTAGTTTTATGTGTCTATTTTGTTCTTAATTTTAAAATGATACACATATTTATTTCTCCTTTTTGTTATAATAACATAACAAATAAAATTCCAAATGTCAATATATTTTTTAAAATTTTTTATTTTATAACAATTTCATTAAGTATTAAACCTAAATCTTCGTCAAATGAAATGACTTTTTCTTGAATTTCTGTAGGACACATAGTAATTGTTTTTTACCATATTTAAACCTCCTTAATGGTGTAACAAATATTGTTACACCTATTATTATATTCAAATCAAGGTGTAATGTCAAGCATTACAGCAAAATTTTTTTAAAAAAATCAATTTATTGACTTTGTTTAAAAAATGTTGTATTATAATTAATAAGGAAATATTGTATATGAAGATAGGAAGTAGATTTACAATAGCGATACATACACTTTTATTTATATATAAATTTGATGGTGTGATGAAGACTTCGTCGGCTA
>CALWAB010000123.1 GCA_944372745.1 uncultured Clostridia bacterium
GCGAACATAATTTATTAAAACATTAAAAATTCGCTTTAAATATTCAATAATGAAATTACATCACCAACTACATTGAGTTTCTTATATTTTTAATGCAGTTTGCTATAAAGTCATTTTAACATCATTCGTCAAAATTTCTCTACAAATTGCTATAAAATGTATAAAATAAAATAGTAAATCACTTTACAATAATATTTTGTTGTTGTATAATATGAAAGCAAAAGTCATATAGAACATATATAATTATGTGAGCCGAAAAAGTGAGCGGTTTTTTCTATTTTAGGAAGACGCAGTTTCTTAAACTCATTTAGTTATTAGTTTATAGTCAAAAGGAGAAAAAATGTTTAGATTTCTAAAGTACATTAGAGGTTGGGAATGGGCATTTTTGGTGCTAATAGTGGGGCTAAATATAGGTCAAGTATTTCTTGATTTGGCATTGCCTGAATATATGGGGAATATAGTTGAATTAATCACTTTAAGTCAACCAATTATGGATGTAGTGTTAGAAGGGCTTGAGATGCTGGGAATAGCACTTGCCTCAATAGTATGTTTGCTCATAAGTGATTACATAGCATCAGTATTAGCGGCACGCTTTACAAGACGAATGCGTGGTAATGTCTTTGATAAAGTGCAATCAATGTCACAGTCAACACTAAATAAATTCACGACCGCTAGTCTTATTACGCGTTCGACGAATGACATAATGCAAGTGGGTAATGCACTATCTATGGGCTTCAAAACAGCAATATATGCACCATTTAGGCTGTATTTGCATTAATAAAAGTCATAGACAAGTCTAGCGAATTATCTATTGCCACTGGCGTGGCAATAGTGGCACTTGTATTGCTCGTTGTAGGCGTATTTAGTTTTGCCATACCAAAATTCAAGAAAATTCAAAAATTGACTGACAAGGTCAATGGTATTAACAGGGAAAATCTTAGCGGTCTAAGGGTTGTTCGTGCATTCAATGCGGAGAACTATCAAAAAGACAAATTTGAAGAGACGAACGAAAATTTGAGAAAAGACAATACATTTGTTGGGCGTCTAATGTCCAGTATGAATCCAGTAATGAATTTAATAATGAATGGGCTCAGCTTATCTATTGTGTGGATAGGTGCTACACTCATAAATGACGGAAGTTTAGACCTTGCTACAATGACAGAATTTACAATGTATGCTATGCAGGTTGTCACAGGTTTCTTGCTATTGAGTGTAATATTTATATTAGTGCCTCGTGCTACCGTTTCATTGCGAAGAATTTACGATGTGCTTGATGCAGAAGAAATTATTCACGATGGAAACGGCGTCAATATGGACGAGATTAATGCAAAAATTAACAACAAAACAGCAGAAAACGACAAGATAGACGCACAAAACCAATGTGTTGTAGAATTTAAAAATGTGTCATTTAGATATCCAGATGCGGAAGAGTGCGTGCTAAATGATGTTAGTTTCCGTAGTTACCCAGGTCAAACAATTGCCTTTATTGGCTCGACTGGAAGCGGTAAAAGTACGCTAATTAATTTAATACCGCGTTTCTATGATGCGACTAGTGGGCAAGTGCTTATTTATGGTAAAGATGTAAAAGATTATACCTTAGAACAATTACATTCACTTCTAGGATATGTGCCACAAAGAGGCGTATTATTTAAGGGTACAGTGCGTTACAATGTCGACTTTGGCGACAATAAACTGAGTGATGAACAAATTGAATGGGCATTGAAGGTAGCACAAGCAAAACCTTTTGTGGACAAAATGGGCGGACTTGATGCTGAAATTGCACAAAATGGTTCAAATCTATCAGGGGGACAAAAACAGCGACTTAGTATTGCGCGTGCGGTAGCACATAAACCGCCAATTTGCATATTTGACGATTCATTCTCAGCACTTGACTATAAGACTGATAAAACTTTGCGTGCTACACTTAAAAAGGAAATGACAGAAAGCACGAAATTTATTGTTGCACAGCGTATAGGTACAATCAAAGACGCGGATTTGATTGTGGTGCTTGACAGTGGAAATGTCGTAGGAATGGGCAAGCACGAAGAATTGCTAGAGAATTGTAAAGTTTATCAAGAAATTGCAAGTTCACAATTAAGTAAGGAGGAGATTTATGGAAAGCAAAAAAAGTAAGTATTCATTCGGCGAATCTATAGGCAAATTCATAAAATATCTCAAACCTTACTACTTTTGGTTGATTTTGGCTATTATTTTTGCCGTAGGTGGCACAATATGTAGTATTATTGGACCTAATCAAATAGGGGAAATGACCAATATTATACAAGATGCAGTGTATGCAGGCACAGCCATAGACCTTGAAGCTATAGCGAGAATAGGTATTCTTCTTGTGGTTCTCTATGCCATTAGCAGTGTATTGTCCTATTTGCAAGGGCTTATTATGACGGAAGTTGTGCAACGCTCTACAAAGCGTATGCGTACTGATATTTATGCAAAAATAAATAAATTGCCTTTGCGTTATTATGATAGCCATACATTTGGTGACACCTTGAGTATGGTTACAAATGATGTAGATACAATAGGTCTATCATTTAATCAGTCAACCGTAATGTTAATCTCTGGGGCAACGCTCATTTTGGGTTCACTTATAATGATGTTTGTCACTGCTTGGCAATTAGCGTTAGTCGCACTTGTTTGCGTGCCTTTAGGTTTTGGATTAATGGCTTTGATTTTGAAATTTTCACAGCGTTATTTTACAAGTCAGCAAGCACAAATCGGCGAAATTAACGGAATTGTTGAAGAAACATATTCAGGACATAATATTGTATCAGCATTTAACGCTCAAGAAAAAATGGACAATAAGTTTAAAACTACCAATTCAAAGCTATATAAATCGCAGTATAAATCACAATTTATATCTGGTATAATGATGCCTATTATGCAATTTATTGGAAATCTTGGTTATGTCGCAGTGTGTATTGTCGGTGGTATTCTATGTCTTAATGGCGAAATAGGCATAGGTGCAATCATTAGTTTTATGATTTATATAAGATTGTTTACACAACCACTCGCGACAATCGCTCAGTCTGTATCTAGTATGCAGTCAGTGGCTGCTGCTAGTGGTAGGGTGTTTGAGTTTTTAGAAGAACAAGAAATGCCTAATGAGACGCCTAAATTAGAACTTTCAAATATAAAAGGCGATGTCAAATTTGAAGATGTGCAATTCGGCTATAATAAAAATAAACCGGTAATCAAAGGCTTTACCGCTCACGCATTGCCGGGACAAAAGATTGCACTTGTTGCTCCGACTGGAGCAGGTAAGACGACACTTGTCAACTTGCTTATGAAATTCTATGACATAGACGGCGGGGATATCAAGATTGACGATGTGTCTATTAAAGATATTTCGCGTGAGAATGCACATAGACTATTTGGAATGGTCTTGCAAGACACTTGGCAATTTGAAGGCACTATTTATGAGAATATAGCATTCAATACGCCAAATGTCACAAACGAAGATGTTGTAGGCGCTTGTAAGCGTGTAGGCTTAGACCATTATATTAGAACCTTGCCAGAAGGTTATAATACAGTGCTTGATGACACAGTGTCATTGAGTGCTGGGCAAAAGCAACTTTTGACTATTGCTAGAGCAATGGTGCATAACGCTCCACTTTTGATACTAGATGAAGCTACAAGTAGTGTAGACACTAGAACGGAAATAATTATAGCAAATGCTATGGATGAACTTTCTAAAGGCAGAACAAGTTTTGTCATTGCCCACCGCTTGTCGACAATTAAAAATGCCGACCAAATATGGGTAATGGAAGACGGCAAAGTCGCAGAGAGTGGAACGCACGACGAACTTATAAAACAAAATGGCAGATATGCCGAATTATACAATTCACAATTTTAATGAAAAGGGCAAAAGCCCTTTTTTGATAGTATAGACAAAAGGGATTCTAACGGATTTCATCCCCTAGAGTTTATTAGGTGGATTTCATCCCCCTAGAACCCTAGTACAAGGACAAGGGTGATGCCACCCTATGGCGTGGGCTTAGTTAGTGCTAACACTTACTTTGTAAGTTTTATCAAAGCGTGACTACTGCCGTACGCAGGTACCCTTGACCTATGGACTTTAAGAGTGACACTAGCCAAATCTAGTACTTAAAACTTAAAAATATATTGCTTAGTGCGTTTACACGCACTAAGTATATTTTTTAATATTAAATTATGACTAATTATTCACCAAACTTTAAATATTGGCTAAAGTTTTATAGCGAACTTTTGCAAATTTATAGGAGCTGTCAAAATGGAGCAAAGCTTTTGTTTAATTTGTTATTAGATATAGCATATTTTAAAAATTTGAATGAATGTAAAGATAAAATAAATCAATATTTAAAATTGGTCAAAAAATTGTAAAATGCCGTACGGACAGTGGTCTTAAGTTGACGGCTTCATAAATTTAGATATTCTAATGGTATGTGAGTGTTTGCTTAAGAACAAAAATTAAATTCACTTAATCGACTCAAATGGAAGGACAAATAGTTATCAAAAGGGTAGGTAATCTCTTTAAGTAGATACGCTCATTGTGTTTAAAATTAATTGCCTTTTGGGGATAATTTCATTATAATATATTTATAATTTTTGAATTAGGAGAGTAAGTTAATATGAAATATGCAATATATGGTGCTGGTTCTTTAGGGATAGTATTGTCGGCATTTTTGTCAAAATCGGGCGAAACATTTGACATAATTGATAGAAATATCAAAAGCGTAGATGCCTTAAATAACAATGGGGCAAAGGTTGTTGGCACAATTACATTGACTGAAAAAGTCAATGCTGTACTTGATAGTGAAGTCAAAGAAAAGTATGATATTGTCATCTTGATGACAAAACAAATTAACAATAAGGATATAATAACAAAAGCAGCAAGTTGGCTAAATGAAAATGGCGTTATTTGTACTTGTCAAAATGGTTTGCCAGAAAGTGATGTCGCAGAAGTTATAGGCGAAGATAGAACATATGGCTGTGCTATAGGTTGGGGTGCGACTAGACAAGATTATGGCGTAAGTGAATTGACATCAATTCCAGAGAGAGAATCAATGACTTTCAGTTTTGGAAGTCTCAATGGTCAAAAAGGTCAATATTTTGATGAGTTAGTCCGCATATTTTCGTTGATGGGCAAAGTCGAAGTAGAAGACAATTTTATAGGTGCTAGGTGGGCAAAATTGCTCATTAATTCCGCTTTTAGTGGTATGAGTGCAGTGCTAGGAGATACATTTGGTGCGGTGGCTAAGGATAAAGGAAGTAGGAAAGTCATCCAACGCATTATCAAAGAGTGTATAGATGTTGCAAAATCTGCTAATATTAAAATTGAACCTATTCAAGGCAAGGACATAGTGAAATTACTCGATTATAAAGGTGGGTTCAAAAAGTGGTTTGCTTTCCAAATTATACCTATTGCTATTAAAAAACATAGTTTGCTTAAAGCAAGTATGTTGCAAGATTTAGAGAAAGGTATACCTTGTGAAATAGATTATATCAATGGTATAGTTTGTAAATTTGGTAAAAAATACAATGTGCCTACACCATTCAATGATAAGGTCGTAGAAATCATACACAAAATTGAATCAAAGGAATTAAAACCTGAATTTAGCAATGTCAAATTATTTGATGAATGTTTTACTAAATAATTATAATATTTTTATAAATATTTTTGGCATATTACTTAAAAATTCAAAATAAAGCAATAAATTATCAAAACGGCAAAATCAATGCTCAATATTAAAAATATATAATTAAATATATTATTTTCCTGTATTTAGCATAGAAAGAATTGCAATATAAGTTCAAAAAAATAATTTTATTAT
>CALWAB010000124.1 GCA_944372745.1 uncultured Clostridia bacterium
CAAATGCTTGACTTTCAAAACTTGCACACACATCATTTACATTATACTCAATACACTTTTGCTCGCAATTATGCACATAATTTATGACTGCTGTTTTTAAACCACTATAAGAAACATCATAAGGATTATCAAATGTATGTGTTTTACAAAATGTGATATTATTTTTCCCTTGCTTTGCCAATTTATCTACTTGTGGCCCACCTGGGTATTTTAATCCCATAATGCGTGCCACTTTATCAAAACTTTCCCCAACCGCATCATCTAATGTACTTCCAAAAAGTTTATGTTCAGTATACGATTTCTGTAGCACTATCGCAGTATGTCCACCGCTGACAATTAGGCAAATAAAAGGTGGTTTTAAATCAGGAAAATCAATAAAATTGGCACAAATATGTCCTGCTATGTGGTTTACGGGTATCATTGGCACATCAAGGCCATAGGCAAGACCTTTAGCAAAATTTAAGCCTACAAGCAAAGCCCCCACCAGTCCCGGACCATAAGTCACGGCGACTGCATCTATGTCACTTTTATTAATATTGGCGTCTTTTAAAGCTTGCTGGTACACAAAGTCAATATTTACAATGTGATTTCTACTCGCAATCTCTGGCACAACTCCGCCATACTCCGCGTGTATAGGAATTTGACTAGATACGACATTTGACAGTACTTTTTGCCCATTTACAACTACTGCAATGCTCGTTTCGTCACAACTGCTTTCTATACCTAATATTGTGAGGCTGTCTTTATTCCTTAGACTCTCTATCTTTTCTTCCATTCTACTTTCGTAATTCATTAATTTACCTTTATTTCTTAATATTTTATTTTTCTTAGGAATTTGATTTCTAGGGGATTTCCTATCCCCTAGGACTTGCAAGGGAACTACCCGTTCCCCTGCACCCTTTAGGCAAGGGCTAGCCCTTGACCTGTGGACTTGGGGTACGACAGTGGTCATTGGTAAGTACCTAGCCACAACTTAGTTACTTAAATAATATACTTTGTGCGAAAGCACAAAGATATATATTTTTAAGTTTTAATTACTAAAGTTGGCTAGTGTCACTCTTCAAGACCACAGGTGCAGGACACTGTCCTGCTCTAGGGTCTTAGGGGATGAAATTCCCTAAAAATAAACAAGAGGTGAAGGGAACGGGCAGTTCCCCTTCAAATCATACGGGATGAAATCCCCTAAAACAAACTAATTTGCTTTAGTGTTGGCTTTAATTAAATACGCGTTTATAAATTCCTGAATATCACCGTCCATAACGGAATTAATGTCCGCTGTTTCATAACCTGTGCGGTGGTCCTTGACCATTGTATAAGGATGAAATACATAAGAACGAATTTGACTACCCCACTCAATTTTCTTTAACTGACCTTGTATATCCGCCATTTTCTTTTGCTCTTCTTGTTCTTTCAATTCCGCCAATTTGGCAAGCAATATTTTCATAGCGGTGGCTTTATTTTGAATTTGTGAACGCTCGTTTTGACACTGCACTACTATTCCTGTAGGAATGTGCTTTATTCGCACTGCTGAATCGGTTTTATTGACATGCTGTCCGCCTGCACCACTTGCTCTATATGTATCTATCTTCAAATCTTCGTCTTTTATTTCCACTTCTTCACTTTCAATGACTGGAATAACTTCCACGCTTGCAAAAGATGTATGCCTTCTAGCATTGGAATCAAAAGGTGAAATACGCACAAGTCTATGAACACCTTTTTCACATTTTAGATAACCATAGGCGTTGTCGCCATCGACTTCTATTGTCGCACTTTTGACGCCTGTAGTATCGCCTTCCTGAACATCAATGATATTGAAAGTAAAATCGTGGCGTTCGCAATAGCGTTTATACATTCTAAAGAGCATATCTGCCCAATCGGTTGCTTCTGTTCCGCCTGCGCCACTGTGAACAGTAAGAATGGCATTACAAGCATCGTATTTACCGCTTAGCAATGCACTCACCCACAACTCTCGCAATTCTTGTAAAATTGCATCCGCTTCTTGTGATATGTCCGCTTGCATCTCAATGTATTCACTATCGGTAACTGTGTCCAATAAATCATTCAAATCTTTGACCTGCTTATCAAAACGCTTCAAATCACTGAGCAAATCTTCATTTTTTTTCAAGCGTTTGCCGACAGTACTTGCACGCTTGGCATCATTATAGAAATTGGGCTCAGCCATTTCATTTTGCAAACTTTCTATTTCCGTTTCTATTTTTTGCAAATCATAGCGTGCCATTATTTGTTTCATTTTTTCGTTTATTTCGTCTATCAATGGTTGCAATTCTTCTCGCGTCATTTCGTTTTTCCTTTTAAATTATTTTTATCTACGCTAGTTTTTAGAGGATTTCACATCCCCTTTGTTTGAAGGGAACTACCCGTTCCCCTTCACCCCTTAGGGCAGGACGGCGTCCTGCACCTGTGGTCTTGGAGAGTGTCTCTAGAAAATTTTAGTGCTTAAAACTTAAAATATAAATCTTAGTGCGTTAACACGCACTAAGTATAATTATTGAGTACTTAGGTTGTATTTAGGTACTCAACCTAGCCCACGCCATGGTGGGGCATCCCACCTGTGCCATCACACTTCTTGTTGCCCCTTGCTTTCTATGTCAACATAATCTTTAGTTTCTATTGTATTAGTTTCAACCATAGTCGCATTTTTGTTTTTCTTTGACTTTTTTATAAGATATACGACATATAAGACAATGCCAAATATGACTACTATAATAAGTGCTGTCACATACCAAGCCACTGAATGTATGCTATAACTAAATAATGTTATAGTATTATCTCCGTCTGCGTCATAATACCATACAAAATGCTTCATTTGATAGGTCGCACCTGTGGCTAGATTAGTTTCAGTCTGTATATATTCTTGGTCTGCATCGCTTCTAATTCTCGCTACCTGTGCATCGGTATACAATACCGCATAATCATAAGCCAAATTTAGTTGATTTATATCAAATGTAAATTCAATCCCTTGATTTGACAATGCTTGCTCTATTGCATTATAGACCGTCAAGATAGAATCTTCGTCAGCAATAGGATTTGTACCTGTCATTAAGATATTTTTGTCATAAAACAAGCCTTCTTCCACTGTTATTGCACTTTCATTCTCTTGCCCTTCTTCTTCACTTGGAGGCGTTTGCCCTGCAAGCGTGGCATTAAATAGATTGTAAAAAGTAGCGCTACTATACATAATGATGCCTGTAATTGTAAGGTTTTCGGCATTTGATTCTGTATTTGATATACAATGATTACCTTGATAGCCATTGTCTGTAGCACACTGGTCGGCAAGTGCTTCGACTCTAGCAATATAATTGCTGACATAATTCTTTGACACTTCAAAGATAGTGTTGATTTCTTCGTCAGTGTATTGCCTACTCATTTCTGTTCTATCTAAACTAATTGTATACATTTGCCTAATCGAGCCGTCTGGCAATGTGTGTAAACCCACAGTTATTGCACTTGAGCATCCGCCAAACAATACTATAATGCTCATTATTGCTGTCAATAAAATAATTTTATAATTCATACTAAACCTTTATTAATCTACTTATTTATTGAGAAAAATATTTGCAAATAGACTTTCCCCTACTTGCTTAAATACTAATATTATATATTATGCTAATTTAATTTATAATATAATTGTAAAGTTGTATTTAGATTATATCATTTTAAAATGATTTTTTCAATTATTTATAATAGATTTTTTTAGAACACATATTACTAAATTGATTAAAAAATTCTCTTTAATATTTTTTATATCTAAGGGATTTCCCATCCCCTAGGATTAAAAAGGCAAAATAAAAATGCAGGAAATGAAAAACCTGCATTTTTGTTTTATATTTGTTTGTGAAGACGAGCGTAATCAATAATGTGACGCGTAGTGTCGGCAATTTCTTTCTCAATGTCATCTTTTTCCATACCGAGAGTTTTCATAGCGATTTTAGGGTCAATGTAGGCATTGAGTTCTTTAAATTCAATAATTTTAATAGGGTCAATGCCTGCTTCAAGCCCAGATTTTGCCCAAACTTTCTTGCGTCTTTTCTCATTAATTTTGTATTTGAACTTGTTGACATAAGGCACATAAGGCTTCATATTGAGTGCTTCCATTATGATTTCATTAATGTGCTTGTAAGTGAAATTGTCGCCAGCAATAGGAATAGTTTGTCCACGATTTAATTTTTCAAATGCACCGCAAATTGCTTGTCCTAGTTGTTTTACAGTAATTACAGGTATAGTACCTTTGAATACAGAGAAATCATTGGAACGATACATTTCCATAATAGTGTCGTAGTGAAGTGGTTTTCTCTTAGGCATTACGCCCCAGATTTGTGGGGCTTCTAGTATGTACACTTGAAATGAAGTTGTGTTAAATTGCCTTGCCACATTTTCTTGTTCTAATGTTGCCCTTATGTAAGGGTGTGATTTCTCTAAGCGTAAATTTGGTAGACTAACATTGAAGTACTCATAAGCGTTACTCAGCAATACAACTTTTTTGACTTTCGCTTCTTGCGCTAAACGAAGTATTCGCTCTGTCGTCAAAACATTGTGTACTTTGTAATATTCGTCAGCAGGGGCTTTGACAATCTCAAGTGCGTTTGTGCTACAAGCATAAACGACCCAATCTGAACCACTTATGAGTTTGATTATCTCAGTATCACTCATTTCTTCAATGTTGCCCTGTACATAGTGTGTCTTTTTGACAAAAGGACTTGCTTTAGGCAAGCTTGTCAAACCTATACTGTACACTTCGTGTCCACGATTGAGTAATTCCATTGCAGCGTGATAACCGATTAAACCTGTGCTACCGAATATAAATGCTCTCATTTATTTGTACTCCTTTTTTATTATTATATCAAATAATTGCAAAAATTTCAATAAAATAATACTTATTTATACATTTCCTTCACTTTTTGCTAGTACCCACTGCTACTCTCACTAATGCAATATGCTAAGTACTACTCACTTAAAACCACTAAACAAAGATACAATTAATTCTCTATTCTTTTGACTTTTTTAAATTCTCTAATATATCAAGTTTTAATGAATATGGCAAGCCGTGTAATTTGTCTAAATAAACTTTATCCTCGTCATATTGTTCTATGCTTTCATAAAAAAATTGCTCTAATGGCATATTACATATTTTTAATATGTCTATCAATGTAGGCATTCTCAATATCA
>CALWAB010000125.1 GCA_944372745.1 uncultured Clostridia bacterium
TAAAAAGACATTTGCCTATAAATTAAAATACAAAAGTTTTTCATTAATCACAAAAATTCATTATTAATTATTATTTTTATTAACGCTATTTTTTAAATTTTCAATTTCAGTACATAACTCTAAATAATCTTTTGCCTGTCTATACACAAACTCAGTTTTAAAATCATCTATAACAGTATATGCATTGTCCAACCCCGCTACTGTTCTAGTAAATTTAGCACCATTGTCAATTAAATATATAATGATATTATAATAATCTTTACTATTTCCGCAATAGTGGAGATTAATGAGTGCATTAGTTACAACGCTTAATTTATCAGTTACTTTATTAGCGTGAAAGCCAACACTTTTCTTATATTCATTCTTTTCAATCTCTTTTTGAATTTGCAAATCTAGATTCTGCATTGCCATTTTATAAAAATCAATATTGTTAGTATTGTTTAAATCTTGAAATTGAATACTATATGGATGCGTTTATGTATTTTTTATAAAAAAAATATTTTTCATTAATAAGATTAAATAATTTACAATCACCCAATTTAATGACATTATCAAATTTAGCATAAATATAATTGTCGCTTATAACAAATAAATTATCAATTTCACTTACTAAATTAGATTTATAATTTTGCAAAAATTTAGAAACTTCTTATCTATTCTTTTCTATCTTTATAGACTTTTCTATTTCGCTAGCAATATTTTTATCTTCCGCTTTCACTTCACCTTTTATTATAAAATCTAAACTACAGCCATAATAAGTGGACAGATTATTAATAATATCCAAATTCGGCTCTGTTTCCCCATTCTCCCATTTGCTAACGGTTTTGTCAGATACATTCAAGTATTCTGCCACTTGCTTTTGTAATACACCTTTTTGTTTCCTTAATAGTGCTAATCTTTCTCCTAAACTTAAACTCTCAAACATTATAAACCTCCTATGAGAATTGAACATATTGTATCATAATTTTGTATTTTAACAATGAGTAAATAGCCTAAATTTTTGAGAATAGCACTACTTTATAAATGCACTTTATAAGTTTACAATCTCCAAATAAGAGAATTAAAAAAAAGAACAATTTTATAATTGTTCTAAAAGTATAGACAAATAATTGTATAGGGTATTTCGCACTTTCCAACAAATAACCATAGCCATAAAAATCGACTTTACCAATGGTCTTGCAAAGTGATTAGCAAACATTAGTACTAAAAATTTAACTTAGACCACGCCATGGTGGGACATCCCACCTAATCTAAGCCTTCTTTAAAGATGGCTTCGCCTTGCTTTAAAAAGTAACATAATGCGGAATAGCGTTTTGCTGTGTAATTATTTTCTACCATTCTTCTTAAATAAAATAGCGAACCCACTAAGACAACAAGTTTCTTTGCCCTAGTCACTGCTGTATACAATAAATTTCTTGTCAAAATTTTGCCTGTGCCTGCTACGATTGGTATGACTACGACATCAAATTCACTGCCTTGACTTTTGTGTATAGTCATTGCATAAGCGAGTTGTAGGTTAATGAGTTCATTTTTAGGATACACACACACTCTACCATCTTCAAATGTCACTTCTATTTCACCCTTGTGAAAATCTACAGATGTCACTGTGCCTATATCACCATTGAACACGCCTTCTCCGCGTTCAATAAGCCCATTTTCATTCAATCTTTCCCACTCAATTTCATAGTTATTGACTATTTGCATCACCTTATCATTTAAGCGGAATATCATACGCTCGGTATACAATTCGCTTTTTGATTGGCTAGGCGGATTAATCTTTTCTTGCAATATTTTATTGAGATTTTCTATGCCACAAAGCCCATTTTTCATTGGTGCAAGCACTTGAATTTTGCTCGGCTCTACATTGGTGTATTTTGGTAGACGCTGTGTCACTAAACCAACTATGCAGTCAAGCATATCCGCTGGCTCACGCTTATTTTCAAAAAAGAAATCTTTACTTTTATTATCTATCTTTGGCATTTTGCCCTCATTAATAGCGTGTGCATTCAAGACAATCAAACTCTCTTTTGCTTGTCTATATATTTCTGTCAAACATACATAAGGCACTATGCCAGAATTTAGGATATCGGCAAGTACATTTCCTGCCCCCACGCTTGGAAGTTGGTCTTTATCGCCTACCAATATTAATTGGCAATTTCTTTTTGTTGCCTTCAATAATGCGTTCAAAAGCACTACATCTACCATTGATACTTCATCCACAATTATACAATCGACAGGCAATTTATTGAACTCGTTGTATCTAAAACAATCGTGCAGATTAGTAAAATCTAATTCAAGTGCTCTGTGAATAGTCTTTGCTTCTACTCCACAACTTTCACTCATTCGTTTAGCCGCACGCCCAGTAGGTGCTAATAATAGAGTGTTTTTTCTTTGATTTCTCATAAGTGACAACACACATTTAATTATAGTGGTTTTCCCTGTACCCGGACCACCTGTTATAACACTTATTCCACTGTTGACGGCTGTAGTCACCGCCTGCTTTTGTTGTTCATGTAATTCTATATTGTTTAAATGTTCAAAATTTTCTATTTCTTCACTAAAATCTTGCTCACTCACTGTGTGGCTTAGCAAGGACAATATCTTTTTTGCAGACGAACGCTCAATGTTGTAAAATTTTGTCAACATAAATACATCTGTATCATTAATATTTTCACATTTCAAAACGCCGTCTATTTGCATTTGAAAAAGTAATTTCTCTAACTTTTCTTCGTAATCTTCATAATCAATCTTTAATAAAGCCGTTACTTCTTTGTACACTTCACTGCAAGGCATATAGGTGTGTCCATTTTTGTCCGCACCTTCTTTTAGCGTATGCAAAATACCTGCACGCAAACGAAAATCACTATCAAATGGGATACCCAATTTGCCCGCTATTTTGTCCGCTGTGATAAAACCTATTCCGTCCACATCTTCAACTAACGCATAAGGGTTAGTTTTCAATTTTTCCATTGTTCTTTCGTGATAGGTTTCGTAAATTTTGACCGCCATACGACTAGAAATGTCATATTCCTGCAAAAACATAATGGTATCCTGCATTTTTTTGACACCTATGTAACTCTCTGCTATCAAAAGTGCTTTTTGCTCGGAAATTCCCCTAATCTCAGTCAAACGACTAGGATTAAATTCAATTATATTTAATGTGTCCGCACCAAATTTCTTGACTATATTCTCTGCTGTGACTTTCCCTACTCCACGAATTAAACCGCTAGAAAGATAACGCATTATACCAGCCTTAGACTTAGGTTGCACAACTTTAGCGTGCGATATTTTAAATTGCTCACCATAATTTTTATTGTAGACCATTTCGCCTTCGAGTTCTAAGTTCTCACCAATATTGACCATTGGCAATGTGCCAACGCAAGTCATATCTCCGCCGTCAGTATTTAGTACTAATACCGTATAGCCATTTTCTTCATTTTGAAATATTATTCCCTTAATTGTTCCCGTAATAATCATATAAATATTTTAGCACAAAAAATCTAAAAATACAACTATACAAACTTTAAAAAAACTTCCATAGTTCATTTGTATCTACGAAAGTTTTCCATTAATTATGAATTGTAATTATAAGGTATTTTATTTTTGCGTTCGCCTTTCAAGTTCATTATGTAGCCGTCTTCTACCTTGCACCACCAATTCATATTGTGTTTTGGTATGCCGTCTAATATCATTGCATCCGTTGCTCCGCCGTCTTTGACTAACTCCAAGTCTTCTATATCTATGGGCAAGCCTATGTCGTCCTCTATCATATTAGGGTCTATAAAATTTACATAAAAACTTCCGCTTCTTATTTCGGACTCCAATATAGTGCCTATCATTCCCTTGTATATACCTAAATCGTTATACTCTTTTTTGTCGTTTATCACTCTAACATCGTCTAAATATTTCATTTCAATCACTCTCCCAAATAAATTAAATCTTTTATCATAAAAATATTAAAGTTGCTAAAATATTTCATTTAAGAATTATAATCATAAGGTACTTTATTTTTGCGTTCACCTTTTAGATTCATTATGTAGCCATTCTCTACCTTGCACCACCAGTCCATATTATGCTTTGGTATTCCGTCTAATATCATTGCATCTGTTGCCCCACCGTCTTTGACTAATTCTAAGTCCTCTATGTCTATAGGCAAGCCTATGTCGTCCTCTATCATATTTGAGTCTATAAAATTTACATAAAAACTTCCACTTCGTATTTCTGACTCCAATATTGTACCTACCATTCCCTTATGTATTCCTTGTTCGTTATACTCTTTTTTATCGTTTATCACTCTAACATCGTCCAATACTTTCATTTCAATCATTCTCCTAATTAATTAAATTAAATCTTTTATCACAAAAATATTAAAGTTAATAAAATAATTCATTTAAGAATTATAATCATAAGGTATTTTATTTTTGCGTTCGCCTTTTAGATTCATTATGTAGCCATTTTCAACTATGCACCACCAACTAGGGTTATTTTTAGGCAAACAATCTAAGATTTCATCATCCGTTGTACCACGGTCAAACACAACTTGCAAATCTTCAATTCTTATAGGTAAACCTATGTCGTCCTCTATCATATTGGGGTCTATAAAATTTACATAAAAACTTCCACTTCGTATTTCCGCTTCCAGTATTGTACCTACCATCCCTTTATATATTCCTAATTCGTTATATTCTTTTTTGTCTTTTAATACTTTCACATCATCTAAAAATCTCATATCTTACCACTCCTTTCTTCTTTATGAATTATAATCATATGGTATTTTATTTTTGCGTTCGCCTTTCAAATTCATTATATAACCATCTTCTACTTTGCACCACCAACTAGGGTTATTTTTAGGCAAATCTCCTAAAATTGCAGAATCTTGCATTTCTCTATCTTCCACTAATTCTAAATCATTTATTGATATAGGAATATCAATATCGTCTTTCTCCATATTGGGGTCTATGAATATTACAACAAAACAATTATCTCTTATTTCTGCTAATATTATTGTCCCTACCATTCCTTTATGTATTCCATATTCACTATATTCTTCCCTATCATGAGTCACCTTGACTTTGTCTAAATATTTCATTTCTGCCATCCTCCTATGGGTGTATTACATTTTATTTGCCCATTGGGGAATATCATATAACAAGATTTTATTTTATAAATATTACCTGCCTTTTCCGCTTTCCCCGGAAAATCTATAAAAATGTTTATTTTGTATCCATATTTATTATGCAATATATTTTCATAATTCCCTAAACAATATTCTTGGTATGATAAAGTTTTAATTAAATCTTCCACTTCATCTCTATCTTCATCAGTATAACCCATTGCTTGTAGCCATCCCAATTTATTTGAAAATAAATAAGGTATTTTAAACTCAGGCATAATGACTTTAATATCATCTGGATTGGGTTTGTCTATGGGTGTTTGTATGCAATGGCAATTATACTGCAATTTTTCTTGCGGTTTTTTATCAATTTCATTTTTAAAATAGCACTTATTCACTGCTACACACATATCACAATGCGGATACACGACTTCCGCTATTACCCCTGTCGAATAATCAAAATCTTCTATTGTATACTGAGTTTTATCATCTTTATGCTCCACCCAATCACTAAACACCCCTTGAAGCCTATCCATTATGTCTTCGAATATCATTATATCACATCTCTCCTTATCATACAAATATATTAAAAGGGTGATAATACACCCCAATCATTGATAATTAATAATCTTTAATTGAATATAATAAATTTTCAAAAGCAAACAATTTATTCATTAGTTGACTTTATTAATTTTCAATTTCATATTAAATTATAGCACAAATTTTCTATATGTCAAGTGTAAATTACACCACTAATAAATATTCTTGGACTATTGTTAGCACGCTTATGAAATACAAGTAAAGACCTTTAAGAACAAGCAGTCTAGTATTAAAATAAAGTAAATGCTTTGTTTTAGCGTTATTTCAAAAGAGAGTATGTCGAACCTATTCATTTCTTTGAGTGAATAGGCAACATTCAATTAGTATTAAAGTAAAATTTGAATAAATTTTTATGTAAAATTCAATTTGTGTAAATTTCTTGCTATAATTTAATGTGTCTATTTTAGTACAATGTACAAACATACATATAATAAATAGCACTTATCAAATATATAAAAATCATTAACACTCAACCTACGCAAGTTAAGTATTTCACACCTTATTAACAAAAAATAAAGCATACCCCATTCAAGCCCTAATTAAATATTTAATTTTAACCAATAAATTTATTTCATAAAAACACACTTGCTTGACTAAAAAATATGTAATTTGTATAATATAAATTA
>CALWAB010000126.1 GCA_944372745.1 uncultured Clostridia bacterium
TGTGAAGTTGATATCCCCATTGACTTAGACAAAAAAATCTCGTGTTTACTCATTGAAAATGGTACACAGCCAATCTTTTGGGGCGGAACACAAACTCAAACACAAACCATAAATAGTTTTGATACTTTGCAAGAAAATGAAAATTCTTCAAAACAAGCACCGCCTTTGCAACAAAATAGTGATAAATTAAAAAATATTGACACCATTTATACCACCACAAAACAAAATAGTGACTTTACACAAAGTCATATTAATTCATTTGATAATAAAATAGCACCTAACGAAAATAGTGACATAAATAATGATTATGCTTATGCTACGCAAGTAAATGAAAAAATTAATACTTCGGCACAAGAATACACTAACAATAACTTGCAATTACATAAAAGCGACCCACAAGAAGCATTATTTACTGAAAATGACAGCGATATTGAGAAAGAAATAGACAACGCAATGCAGTACGAATTGATAGACGATTGTGAGCCAAATTCGCCACAATGTGCCCACTGTAAATACAAGGAAATATTTTTCCGCGAGAAACAAATAGAACAAGCAAAGGAACAATTACAAAAAATAACGGAATTACAAAAAGCCGAACAATCACAAAATGAAGCACATGAGTACTCTTATACACCAAATTCACAAGAAAGCACTTTTACTAATGCTAAAACACATGACAATGTAAATCAAGAGAATAATTATAATTTTACAAATTCAAATACCTTTATTCACACCTATTCTCAAGAAGAAAACAACGAAACAATTGATAATGATAACAGCGAAAGTCACGAAAAAACAGAAACCGACAACCAAGAAGCAAACGAAAAAGAAAAAAATGGTGCAGATAGTACACCATATTATTATGGGCTAATTAAGTCCCAATACGAAGAAATGTTTCAAAAATACCCAGCCTTTGAACGCTTGTCGACAATTATTGACAATTCAAAGTGGATAATGGTTGACAGTGAAGAACCATACATTATGGGTATCATTTATGAAGGGAATACCCCACAATATTTGTGCTATGGTGTCATTCAAGAGAAAAAACACTCCCCACCTATTGAAATTATAGACTCAAGCCAGTGGGTGCCTTTTGATGTCAACAACGAATTTGGAGCAGGTGCATACATAATGTATCAGTCCGCAGAGAGTGGAGAAACATTAAAAGTCGAAGTGTGCTAAATTATTCGCTTTTAGTTTTGTCCAATAAGCCTTGTATATATGATTGCACTTTTAAGCAATCTATTTCATTGAGTTTTAAGACTTTGTCAATTATATCAGATTGTGGAGCAGTCATTTTGTTTTCTACTTCAGACTCTTCATTGGCTATCAAATAATAGCAAAGACTTCATCCACGCTTTCAATTATTTTAGGTTTCCCCTTGTAAACTATTCCCTGTTGAGCAGGATAAGTGGTATGGCGAATTTTCTTTGTGTCGATGCGTTTACCATTTTTATAATAATCAAGATAAGTCTGCACTTCCATACCGTCCGCACTCTTTTTTTGCCTATAATAACCATTTTCATCCATTAAATCACTAAATTTATTGTTTGTGTCTTTCTTAATCAAATCAGCCTTAGGCTTTATGTAACGCAGTACTTCACTTCTGCGTTTTTTCTCTAAATTATCATCCAACTTTTTACCATAGACTTCCACAAAAACTGAATTATCTTTTGAATAAGTGCGAATGTAAAGTGGATACTCGCCCACATTTTTAAAACGCAAGTCACTACTGCCATAAGCCACCATTGCATCAAAGCCAAGTTTTACATAACTGACAGGCATAGAATGGCGGTTGGCTTCAAGTATCTCCACATTGTCCGCTAGCAATAGTGCATTATATAATGTAGTACTCGATTGACAAACGCCACCGCCTGTACCGTCTACAAACAATCCGTCCAATATTATGTGTGCTTCCTTGTACCCTTTCGCTTCCGTGCGTCTACCCGTGGTCGCATTAAATGACACTTCTTGATTTGTTTCAATCTTCATACCATTAAATTGCTTGAGTGCTAACTTTACATTATTTTGCCTTGCACTTGACGAAGTGGCAATGCTAGTAGAGAAGCGAGAAAGCAACTGTGTCCTCTCTTTGTTGTCTTGCATCGTCACATTAGGCAAAGTTAATTCTGGGTTTAGACTAATTGCCACTTGTGGACTTTCTGCAAATTTGTCTAACATTTGTACAAACAATTTGTCTTTATTGACAACATAACCATTCGCTTCTTGCGTAATTATAAATTTTTGCGAAAAATTCGGTGTAAATAAAACTTTAGAATCTTTAGGCAATATATTCACCTTATTTAATATGTTGTCTATCTTTTTATTTATATTAGGAAATAAAAAGTCAAAAGCCACCGCTGGCTCTACTCCCATTTTTATGAGTGTGGACAAAGCAAATACCGCTTCCTTGTGATTGCCGTCACGCCCCCATTTTTTTGACTGTTCATTTATCATAAAGTTTTGCGACTTTTCTTTTTGAGTGTCGTAATGCAATTTGTAAGTATGCCCACCATACGATAAATTAAATTCATAATAAGGCACTAATTCTTCGTCCTTTATGTTTTTAATATTGGACAGCAAAGCTTCGCACGCTTGAACATTTTGTTCGCTTTGGCTTGCCTGTGCCTGTACCGAATACATCAATTCCTTATCTAAATATTCGCCGTCTATAGCATAATCTACAAAACCACATACTGTGACTATAGTTACAATTAAAAAATTAAATAATTTCTTTATCATAAGTAAGACCCTAACATAGTATGTGTATTTTCACATAAATTAAACCTAAATATATACTATTTGTTTGAGAGTGTAGACAAAAAGATTTTTTAGGGTATTTCCCAACCCTTTAGTATGAAGGGAACTACCCGTTCCCCCTTTGTCCTGCTTTTTCTAGGGGATTTCATCCCCTAGTACCCTAGAGCAGGACAACGTCCTGCACCTATGGTCTTGGGCAGCGACACTAGCCAGCACTAGCACTAAAAACTTATAAATATATTTCTTAGTGTGTTTCACACACTAAGTATATTATTTAAGTGCTAAGTTGTGCCTAGGTACTCACCAATGACCACGGCGGTGTGCCATCACACCCACCCTATGGCGTGGTCTTAGTTGGTACTAGCACTAATTTTGTAAGTTCTCTCAAAGTGTTGAACACTGCCGTACGAAAGTCGACTTGACCTTTGGTCTTGGTTATGGGTACTAGCCCACTTCAGTGCTAAGAACAATAACAAAATAAAATTTTTGTACTTTCACACAAAGTATACTCATCACTTATATTTTTTATAATTTTTTGATGACAAACTTTTTAACGCCGACAATATAGAGATAAAGTTACCATAATGACACTTCAAAGAGCCATAGCGTATAAAATCAGTAACTTGCTTGTAGAACACAAAATGACTAGATATGAATTGTGTAAAAAGGCTTGTATTCCACAACAAACCTTAAAGAACATAATGGACGAAAGAAATAAAGACATCCAATTATCCACGCTTAAACAAATAGTAGAAGGTTTTGATATAAGCCTTGCAGAATTCTTTAGTGACAAATTATTTGACGATGACAACATTCTTGATTAAAACACAAAAACCTATGAATTAAATTCATAGGTCAAACTGTAGACAAACTACAAATAGTAAAATTAATAAAATTAAACTCAAAGCAATAGCAAAACACCACCATAGTCTATGTTGAGTACATAGGCACAACTTAAGTACTTAAATAGATTATATTTGTGCTTGTTAAAGCACAAAATATTTTTTTGTTTTTTAGTACTAAGCTTGGCTAGAAACGCATAC
>CALWAB010000127.1 GCA_944372745.1 uncultured Clostridia bacterium
AAAATAAAATGGATAAAGTCGCGAAACCATAGGACAAAAATTTTATTTCGTTCATTTACCATCTTTGTATGCCTTGCCAAAATTATCTTCCTTCAATTTTAAAAAATATCTATTTACCCCCCCCCCCCCCCTCCCCACGGAAATCTCATCTATAAAATCATCTAAGCCTGCATTATATAATCTATCAACATCTTCTTGTGATAGCATAATTTGAACAAAATCTTTTAAATCTGCATCTTTAGCACTTTCAAATAGCCCTTTGAAGTATTTACTGCAACAATTTTTAGAACATTTATCACAAAAAATTTCCATAATTCTCCTTTTTATATAATATCATACAAATACTTAAAAATCAATTATTTATATAAAAAAGTGTTTTCATATATTTAAAATCGTATTTTTAAACTCAAAAATATTAGTTTACACAAAAAATGCTTGACACAATGTCAAGCATTTTTATTAATATTCTTCGTCATCGTCATTATTATCATCGTTTTCTTTTTCTTCGTCGTCATCATCTAAATCAAGTCCTAAAGCGTCTACACTCAAAGTCTTATTTAGAAAATCGTTTAATTCTTCCGTCTGGTCGTGGTGTTCTTCTTCGTCTATTTCGTCTTCGCTTTCTTCTTCATCAATTTCATCTTCGTCAGTATCTTCACTTTCGTCATCACTTGTGAAGTCCTTGAGATTGTCATTTTCGTCTACCGTTTCAAATGTAGCATTTTCGACAACTTCAGTATCGCTTTCATTTTCTTTATCTGTAACCCCAACACTCACGACAACATTATCTCCGCGTATATTCATAATCTTGACGCCATAAGTCATACGACCAAATACGCCTATTTGTTCTGCGTGTACTCTAATCACAGTACCATTGATAGTGACAAGCATTATATCGTCATTCCCTGTCACTCTCTTTAGACATACGAGTTTACCAGTCTTGGTATTAAATCTACCTGCTTTGACACCTTTACCACCACGCTTTGTAGTGCGTATATCGCTCACTCTCATTCGCTTGCCAATGCCAAGTTCTGACACGACAATAACTTTGTCTTCGTCATCAACTATTGCCATATCGACAAGTTTTGCGCCATTTATAAGTTTCATACCTCTTACACCCTTAGCGGTTCTCCCCATTGAGCGCACTTGAGTTTCGCTAAAGTGAATACAACGCCCATTGTCGCTAGCAAGTATTATCTTCTTGCTTCCGTCAGTCAACGCTACGCCAATCAATTCGTCATTGTCTAGCAAGTGAATTGCATATTTTCCATTTTTATTGATGCGTTCAAATGCACTCATTGGCGTCTTTTTGATAAGGCCATTTCTTGTACACATCAATAAGTAACCATTCGTTCTATCATTTACAGGTATAATTGTAGTTATTTTCTCATTATGGCTGAGATTCAATAGGTTGACCATTGCTCTACCCTTTGCGGTCTTCTGTGCTTCTGGCACTTCATAAGCACGCAAATTGTACACTCTACCAAAATTCGAGAAACAGAACAAGTGGTCGTGTGAATTTGTGATAAACATATGTTCCACAAAGTCTTCTTCTTTTGGCTTATGTCCTATGACACCAACTCCACCACGGTTTTGTGATTTGTATTCACTTACTGCAAGGCGTTTTATGTAACCTGCGTGTGTAAGTGAAATGACCACCTCTTCTTTAGGAATCAAATCTTCTATATCAATATCACCATAATCTATACTAATTTGAGTTTTTCTTGGTGTATTGTATTTATCCTTAATTTCCAATATTTCTTTTTTGATAATAGCATCTATCTTCTGTGGGCTATCTATTATGCTTCTAAGTTCGACAATCAATGCCTTAAGGTCGGCAAGTTCCTTTTTGAGTTTCTCAACTTCCAAACTCGTCAATCTTTGCAAACGCATTTCCAAAATTGCGGTAGTTTGTTTCTCGGACAGCAAAAATTGTTCTCTCAATCTCTCGCCCGCTTCCACTTTATCGGCTGAAGTTTTGATAATAGCAATAACTTCGTCAATATTGGCAAGGGCAATAACTAACCCTTCTATGATATGTTCTTTTTCAAGTGCTTTATCAAGTTCAAACTTAGTTCTTCTAAGTATTACTTCTCTTTGGTGTCTAAGATAGTGATAAATTATTTCTTGTAAATTCAATATCTTAGGCGCTCCGTCTACAAGTGCAAGCATAATAATGCCGTCACTGACTTGTAAATTGCTATGTTTATAAAGCGTATTCAATACAACTTGTGGATTAGCGTCCTTCTTTATATCAATGACAATACGCATACCACTTCTATCGGATTCTTCCTTAATGTCTGCTATACCATCCACACGCTTTGATTTAACCAAGTCTGCTATCTGCATAATGAGTTTTGCTTTATTAACCTGATAAGGAATCTCAGTGACTATAATGTGGCTACGCCCATTTTCTTCTTCTATTTCTGCTTTTGCACGCACCACTATGCCACCACGCCCTGTTCTATAGGCTTGTCTAATGGCATTTCTACCCATTATGATACCGCCCGTTGGGAAATCAGGTGCTGGCATTATCTGTATAAGTTCGTCCACTGTTATGTCTGGTTTGTCTATCATTGCAACCACACAATCTATGGCTTCACCAAGGTTGTGAGGTGGAATATTTGTAGCCATACCCACTGCTATACCATCTGAACCATTGACAAGCAAATTTGGGAAACGGCTAGGCAAAACTGTAGGTTGCATCAATGTGCCATCAAAGTTAGGATAAAAGTCTACGCTATTTTTGTCTAAATCACGCAACATTTCCCCCGCCACTTTTGAAAGCCTTGCTTCCGTATATCTCATTGCCGCTGCACCATCTCCGTCTACAGAACCAAAATTCCCGTGACCGTCCACAAGTGGACAACGAATAGAGAAATCTTGTGCCAAACGCACCAATGCGTCATATACCGCTGAATCGCCGTGTGGGTGATATTTACCTAATACATCACCGACTATACGCGCACACTTTCTATATGGCTTGTCATTAAAAAGGTTGAGTTCACTCATATCATACAAAATGCGTCTATGCACAGGTTTTAACCCATCACGCACATCTGGTATAGCACGCGACACATTGACTGCCATTGCATACGACATAAAACTGTCTGTCATCTGCTCTATAATTGGTGCTTCCACTATTTTTGAATTATCGTGGTCCATTTTTATTTCATTATTATCCATAATCATTTCCTTTATGTATCTACATTACACATCTAGGTCTTTGACCATTGGTGCGTTGTCTTCAATAAATTTGCGTCTCAATTCTGGGCGCTCCCCCATAAGTAAATCAAATATTTCTTCTGCTGCTAATGCGTCTTCCATTGTCACTTTTAACATAATGCGTCTTTCTGGGTCCATAGTAGTTTCCCATAGTTGATCTGCATTCATTTCGCCAAGTCCTTTGTAACGCTGTATTTCTACGCCTTTATTGTCTATAGTTTTAAGGTAGTCATTCAATTCTTCATCACTATAGAAATATTTTTCGTCCTTGCCTTTCGCGACTTTATAGAGTGGCGGTTGAGCTATATAAACATGTCCTTGTGAAATAAGTGGACGCATAAATCTAAAGAAAAATGTGAGAAGTAGTATTCTAATGTGACTTCCATCGACATCGGCATCCGTCATACAGATAATTTTGTGATAACGCAATTTGCTCTCATCATACGCTTCGTGTATACCACAGCCAAACGCTGTAATCATACTATTTATCTCGGCATTTTCTAGAATTTTGCTAACGCTGCCCACTTTCTCGACATTGAGAATTTTACCACGCAATGGAAGTATTGCTTGAAAACGCCTATCGCGACCTTGTTTAGCAGTACCGCCCGCACTGTCACCCTCGACTATGTATATTTCACAATTTCTTGGGTCTTTGTCTGTGCAATCACTCAATTTGCCCGGCAATGTTGTATGCTCAAGCACGCTTTTACGCCTTGTCAAATCTCGCGCATTTCTAGCAGCATCGCGTGCCTTTTGTGCGGTCAAACAGCGTGACACCAATTCGCGCGCTGTGGCTGGGTTCTCTTCCAAAAATGACCCAAAACCATCGACCATTACTTTCTCGACATAACCACGCATTTCAGAATTGCCCAATTTAGTCTTAGTTTGTCCTTCAAACTGTGGATTTGTGAGTTTTACGCTTATGACCGCTGTCAAACCTTCGCGGACATCTTCGCCAGAGAGTTTGTCACTCTCTTTTATCATCTTATTTTTGATTGCATAGTCATTGATTATCTTTGTCAAACTATTTTTAAAACCATTTAAATGTGTTCCACCTTCAATGGTATTTATATTGTTTGCATAAGAGTGAATATTTTCTGCGTACCCATCGTCATATTGCATACAAATTTCAACTTCATAATTTGAAGCAACTTTTTGCAGATACAATACATCACCAAATAGCGTTTCTTTCTTTGCAACAAGCTGTTGCACAAATTCTTTAATTCCACCCTCAAAACAAAATGTGGCACTTTTATCATCGCGTTCATCGACAAGTTCTATTGTAAGCCCGCGATTTAAGAATGCTATTTCTCTAAATCTTGTCTTTAAAGTTTCAAAATTAAAATCCGTTGTTTCAAAAATCTCAGCATCTGGATAGAAACTTATTTCTGTACCGCGTTCTGTCGTGTCGCCAACTACAGCAAGTGGTGCTTGTGGAACACCTTTTTTGTATTCTTGATGATAATGCTTGCCATTTTGATAAATATCGGCATTTAACCACACAGATAGTGCATTTACAACTGAAAGACCTACACCATGCAAACCGCCTGAAATTTTGTAACCACTACCACCGAATTTACCACCCGCGTGAAGTTTAGTCAAAACGACTTCCACTGCTGACTTATGCTCTGTTTTGTGCATACCTGTAGGGATACCACGACCATTGTCGCGCACACTGACGCTTCCATCTTTGTGAATAGTCACCTTTACCTTAGTACAATAACCAGCAAGTGCTTCATCAATACTATTGTCGACAATTTCTATAACTAGGTGGTGAAGTCCCCTTTCATCAGTCGAACCTATGTACATACCTGGCCTTTTACGGACTGGTTCTAGTCCTTCAAGCACTTGAATATCACTTTCATCGTATTTGTCAGAATGTTTCAATTTGTTTTCAAGTTCTAAAGCTTTCTCGTTATCTAATTCATTATTCATAACTACCTCACATATAGGCAAAATGCCACAAAATGACTACTTTTTTATTGCAAAATTTATGCTCAACAATCAGCCATTTTTATTAAAAATATTATACCATAAAATGCACAAAAACACAAGTAAATATGCCAATTTTTAGCGTTTAAAAGTGGCAAAAAATCTAGGAAAAATCTGCATATTTTGACAAATAATGTCATAAATATATTTAAATATAAAAAATATTTAAGGGAGCATAAATATGGCTAATCTCAATGAAAATTCTAGCACTGAAAATCTTGTAAATTCACATAAAATTACCGTGGAATCACGGTCAAAAACTATCATTTCAGGCATTACAAATGTTGAAAGTGCTAATGAAAGCGGACTTGTTATGTACATAGGCAAAACTTGTTTAATGATAGACGGAGAAAACTTAAAAGTGCAAAAAATAGATGTGGACACAGGCAATGTTGAAGTAGTCGGTTTAATAAAAAACATTAAATATAGTGACACCAAAGCCCACCGCAGTATATTACAAAAATTGACTAACAAAAAAGGCTAATGCTATTATTTAGGGGATTTCATCCCCTAGAACCCTAGACAAGGACGGGCGTCCTTGACCTATGGTCTTGGTTATAGGTGCTAGCCAACTCTAGTACTTAAACTAAAAACATATATCTTTGTGCATTCGCACAAAGTATATTTTTAGTACTTAAGTTGTGGCTAGGTACTCTACAAAGACCACGCCATGGTGGGGCATCCCACCTGCGCCATCACACCCGTTGCTTACGCAATTCCTTTAGTGAGTTGACACTCACTAAATACTTATTAACACTATATTATACTGAGTTCTAAACCTAAATCACGCCAAAGTGGAGTTTATACTAACAAACTCATTAAACATTTTTTATGCCTAGACCTATAACTTAAAACACATAAATAAAAATTATAATACCTATTATTATATTTAAAAAACATATTGCAATTTGCTTGATAATATAAAAAAACGACAGAATGTTTACTGTCGTTTGAGAGTGTAGACAAACTACAAATAGAAAAATCAATAAAATTGAATTTTACTTTTTGCGATAGCAAAAAGCAATATTTTATTATGGTTTTTGCGTAAAAACTAAATTTTATAGTGATTTTTGACCACAGGTCAAGGACGCCCGTCCTTGACTGGGGTTCTAGGGGATGAAATTCCCTAGAAACAATTTGTCTACAGTCTCAAACGACAGAAATTAACTGTCGTTTTCGTTTTCTTATAATTAATTTACTATCACTTAATTGTTGTTTTTTTAAGCATAATTATAATTTTTAAACAATATAAGTGTTTTTTATTAAGAATCCAATCTTTTTACTGTCAAATATGCGTCACCATTGTCGCCTATTGTCACCGTTAAACCACCTGTTGGTGAACCTGTAGATGCTATTGCTAAATCGATACTGTCACTTGCACTCAAGTTTACAATTATTGTTGCTCCTAATGTCGCAGAATAATTTGTACCAGTTTGCAATGCTGCCAAGTCTGAAGATACGCTTGCATCTATGTTGGTGGTATTCTGCCTTACTGCACCTTCAAATCCTATTGCTTCATTTGTCGTTAAATTTATTCTATAAGATATTTCGTATACGCCTGCATCTTGAATATTTATAGCATTAGAACCAGTTGTAGTATTTAGAAGTGGCATTTCCGTATTTAATGTAAGCGGTTGAAAAGTATTTGCTGTTGTCAGTGTTGGCGACTGTGTAGCATTATTATATAGTCCACCATAAGCACTAAGTCCGCCACCTGTTGCCCCTGTTGCTCCAGTAGCACCTGTTGGCCCAGTTGGCCCTGTTGCTCCTGTATCGCCTGTTGCACCTGTGTCTCCCGTCGCTCCAGTTGGTCCAGTAGGTCCGGTCGCTCCAGTTGCCCCCGTGTCTCCTTGTGTTCCCGCATCACCTGTTGCCCCTGTAGGTCCCGTTGCACCCGTTGGACCGGTTGGACCCGTATCACCAGCTAAGCCCTGTATTCCCGTAGCTCCAGCATCGCCAGTTGGTCCAGTTGGGCCGGTTGGACCTGTAGGGCCCGTCGGACCCGTTGGTCCAGTTGCCCCTGTATCACCTGCCCCGGTTGCTCCTGTTGGACCAGTAGGACCGGTTGGACCAGTTGCTCCTGTTGGACCAGTTGCACCGGTATCTCCTGCACCTGTCGGACCGGTTGGACCTGTTGGTCCAGTCGGACCTGTATCACCAGTCGCTCCAGTTGCTCCAGCATCGCCTGTTGCACCCGTTGGTCCAGTTGGGCCTGTAGGGCCTGTAGGGCCTGTAGGGCCAGTTACACCTGTCGCTCCCGTAGGACCACTTGCTCCTGTTGGACCAGTCGCACCAGTAGGACCGGTTGCACCAGTTGCCCCTGTCGCTCCTTCTGGTATACCGAAATCAAAAACTGCTAACTGGTCAGTACCTACATTTGTAACTGTAGGGGTAGAACCAGCCGGTAAAGTAGTTGCTACTCCAGCAGTTATGGTAGATGGACCGGTTGGACCGGTCGCGCCAGTAGGACCAGTTGGACCCGTAGGCCCGGTAGGTCCGGTAGGCCCTGTTGGACCAGTTGCACCGGTTGGACCAGTTGGACCAGTTGGTCCTGTAGGGCCTGTAGGGCCGCTTGCACCAGTCGCTCCGGTCGCCCCTGTGCTTCCATTTCCACCATTAACAATTCGTCTAATAGGGTTATTATTGCAACCACATCCACAATCGCATCCACACCCACAACAAAAAGCAAATGGACTCTCTTTTTCTCCTAAAAACATTAGTTTATTAATAAACATATTTTTTCTCCTTGGAGTGAGTACTCCACTTTCAATGTATGCGGTAAAATCAAAAAATGTTATTAAGATATAATTAAAGAATAAAAGGTAAAGTTTTTTAATTTTCTATTAAATCAAAATAGTATAATACTATTTATTTCACATTTATGCTTTGAATTAAAAATATTCTTCTAAATGCTTACTAAACTATATCAGTTTTTAACTAACCCAAAAAACATACTATATCATTAAATTTAAAAAGATAAATAATTCACAATCAAACTGAAAAGTGAACCTAAAATGCAAATAGTCAAGGCATTATATTAAAAATATACATTTTAGCATAGATGCAATCTCTTTATCCAATGATAAATCAGCAAATTTTTTACATTTATACTTTTAAAACAATAAAATACATCAAAAAAACGAAGCAAACTAATAACACAATAAGTTATATGAATACTTCGTTTTGATTTATTTTTTTATTTAAAAACAAAAATTATGCGTATTTTTTCATTGTCTTGCGTGCAAGTCTTATTACTTGTCTAGCATTGTCATTAATATTGAACTGCGAATAATCGGCGTTACCCAAACTCATTAAATAGTCAACTATTGCATCATTGGCTTGTGATTTCTGCACTTTGCTAGCATTGATACCTAATCCTTCCAATTTTTGATTATTAGTTATCAATTCATTAATAGTATTGCCTAGCGTTTTATCTCCAACGCTCAACGCACAGCCTAAACGCACTGCATAATCTCTATTAAACTCTTCTTGCCTAGGAAGTTTATTCACAACCAACATTGGCTTACATTCGTCAATAAGTTCGGTTATTGATTGCCCACCAGCTTTACTTATTACCAAGTCTGCACAAGCACGGTACACATAAGGGTCATCTACAAAATTTAAGTTAACTATTTTATGTTTTGTCTTAACTTTCGCAAATCTTTTATCTAAATCTTCTTTGCATTTTTCGTCTTTGCCATTCATAATGACAATTTGTATAGGTTGTTTTATTTTCTCTAATTCGCGAACCAACACGCTATTTTTCATAGGGAAAAACCCACTCTTCATTATAGTTAATGTAAAAATATTTGGATTTAGTCCCAGTTCTTCTTTTGCTTGTTCTTTGGACAATTTACGAGATATTTTCACTTTTGGAAGTCCAACAACCTTGAGTTCTTCTTTACTATATCTTTTTTTGACAAACTCAGGTATCATATCAACACTTGGCAAAAACATCATATCTACGCCTTTTGCTGAACATCCCCAATAAGGCGAAATTCCATAATCAAGTGCTATAGTAACAATTTTTGCTGGCAAATTGTATATTCGCCTTAAGTTAGCAATCGCCATTGTAGCCCCATAATATGTACTAAATATTACATCTGGTTTAAATGAAAGGACATCCTTAAGCAAATTATATAAAATACATTCACATTGCCTATTGCTTCGCGAAGATGGAGAATTTTTTAAATCTCTTTTTTCAATATACTTAAAGAACATATTGTACAATCTTCTATGTCTATTGCACGCCCATAAATACCCCCCATCTCGAATGAAAGCATCTAATTTTTTGCCATATTCATAATAAACATCTGCTATCTTAATTTCAGCATCTGGTTGTTTCAACAAAATTTCATTTTTTATCAATTTAGCAACATTGTTATGCCCATTACCTGAAGTCGCAGTCAATATCAAATATTTCATTATAGCCCTTTAAAATATTCTATAGCATTCTCTATAGTCAAATATTGTTTTTCTTTTGTTTTAGTATTTTCAATTTCTACCATATTGTCTTCTGTTTTGTTGCCCAAAACTGCCAAATAAGGTGTGCCAAGAAAATTGGCATCTTTAATTCTAGCCCCAAACATAATGTCGGTCCTATCATCTATTAAGCAATTTATATCATTTTGACGCAACCCATTATACAACTTAAATGCTTGTTTTTCTTTTTCTTCGTTATTACTGTATATAATCTGCGCTTTATAAGGTGCAACATTATAAGGCAAACTAAAGCCGACAATTTCCCCTTTATTGTCAGTCAAAAGATTGTTCTCATAAAGCACTGCCACAACACGACTGACACCAATACCATAACATCCCATTACATAAGGCTTTTGTTCTCCATTAGCATCCACAAAATAAGCCTTCATACTGTCTGAATAAAATGTTCCTAATTGGAAAATATGCCCTAGTTCCAATGCTCTGCATTTTTCAAGTGCAAGTGCGTTCTCAATATTGTAAGTAGTCTTAAGATATTCGTCAGCATCTTCTCGTTCCAATAATTCGCTATTAATTGCACGCGAATTGGCTCTGTCCACATACACAGTATCTTCACCAAGATTAGATAGAATCATAAATTCTTCCGACTTCTTACCGCCCATACTACCGCTGTCTGCCCCTACAGGCATAACTTCTAAATGCAACTCGTTGAATATATCTAAATAGGCTTGCCTTATTCTCATATACTCTTCTTGAAGGTCATTTGCATCTCTACCAAAACTGTACGCATCCATCATTTCAAATGCTTTACCGCGTATTAAGTAACCTTTTGTTCGAATTTCATTTCTAAACTTAGTCCCTATTTGATAGAATGTGACAGGCAATGCCTTATATGAAGTCAACCTACCGCTCAAAAATTCAACTATTGCTTCTTCTGCAGTAGGTGCAAGGCAAAAATTTTGATTGTCCGACTTTGTCCTAAACATAACATCTTCTTCAATATATTTCGCTAGTCGCCCTGAGCGTTCCCAAATGTTTTCTGGCTGAAGCACAGGCAATGATACTTCTACACAATCAAGTTTATTTAAATGTTTCTCTATGACATTCTTGACATTTTGCATTAATAAATATAGAACATTGTCATAGCCATATACTCCGCTACAATATTGAAATAATTGCCCAGTTTTCAACAATATATCTTGAGCAAATGTGTTGTCCTCGTGCATAATTTTATTTTTTGTAATAGCCATTTTAGATAATTTCATTTATATATTCCTCCACAAATAAAAATGGTGCAGTTACGCACCTTATTAAGTGATAGATAGTGATGCGTTTAATCTTCTAAACAAGTCTTATGTATTTAAAATAAATCAATTAATAAGAACTTCTTTTATTACACATTTTAAATAAATTTAACACTAACAACTATATATCACTTCTATAGAATTAAGTAAAACCTAAGGGTGTACCATAGCATATTAATTTGACTTAACGCTTTCACCAAGTCTTGCTTTTTGATTAGCACGCTCTATATCAAGTTCTTTCAAGCCCACTTTCACTTCGCCATAAGTCTTTTGAGCGTTTACCAATAATTTATGTGCTTCATCACGCGTACTCAAATAGTCATCCATTTTTTCTTTTGCTTGCAAAAATTCTTTTTCTAGCCCAAGAGATTTATATTTCTCAAGGATTTCCTCATTCGCAAAAAAATCTGACATCTCTTTGATGTTTTTCACTTTGACTTCAAATAAATTATTCTCTTTATAATTTTTAAATAAAATTTCTGACCTTTCGCAAAGTGCTTGAGATTGTGATTTAATATTCGCCCACTCTTTGTCTGTCGGCACTACTTTATCAGTCTTCAATTTTTCTTTAGTGTCCTTAATCCAAGCTTTATTAGATTTGTAATCTTCATTTAATGTTTTAAGGTCATTTGCAATCAAAGCAAAATTAGGCAATTTCTCATAATCTTCGTAAAATGCTGTCAATATTCTCGCATATTGTGCCTGTTCTTCCTTGTCTATATTTTTCTTGGGTGCTGGCTTTTTGGGGGCTTTTGGCGAAACTTTGACATCTTTCGCATTGATAGATTCAATAGGATTAGCGTCGTAGACGCTTTGCATCCCCAATCTTATTTCGTCTTCTAAATCTAAATTGTTTTCATCCATTTCAATTTCCTCGCTTTATTTGTTAACATTTTATCATATTAGTGTTTTTTTGTCAACAGCAATATAAAGTTAGAAACATTAAATTGTATTAAATTACACTTTAATAATTTCATTTAAACAAAGTTTATCTTAGAGTATGCTAACAAACACAAATGCAAGTTTACATTACTTAAATAGAATAAATTGATTAAGTATTAGCACAAACCTTAAAACACGCCATAAGGTGACATCACACTTATTCTGCCACTAGGGTTTTAGGGGATGAAATCCCCTAAAAATTCTATTTGTCTACAGTCTTATATATATTTTGATTTTTATATTATGACTTTGTTTGATTGATAATAAAAAAAGTGCTATAATAACACTAAGAAATAAACTAGGAAAGAATATATGAATTACACATTTTTTGATATTGAATGCTGTGACGGCGTTCATATTTGTAGTTTTGGCTATTTACAGACTACAACAAGTTTTAAATCTTTAACAAAAGCTGATATTCTCATAAATCCAGAAATGAGATTTCATTTAGGTCCAAGAAATAAAACCACTTTAAAACTATCCTATCCAAATGATATGTTTTTTAGACAACCGCCCTTTCCGCATTTCTATGGAAAATTGAGAAAATTATTATTAAATAGAAATACTATATTAATAGGATTTAGTATAGGCAATGATTTCAATTTCATAAACCTTGCGTGCGAACGCTATAAATTAAAGCAATTAAACTTGCGAGGCTTTGATGTACAAAAGTTGCATAAAATCATAACTAATGACAATGAAGTTAAATCACTTGAAAAAGTGGCTGAAATGCACAACATCACAAATCGTAGATTAAGGCTACATAAGAGTTGTGATGATGCAGAACTCACTATGTACATATTGCGAAAAATTTGTAAAGAACTCAATTTAACTTTTGCAGAAATTATGAACAAACATCCCGATTGCATTGTTCAATCAAAAATTTATGTAAGGAAAAATAAAATTAAAAACAATACAATTAAAACACCTAATAGCCCATTGCGTAAGTATAATTCGCACTCTATGTCCAAAACCAACTATATACATAATAAACAGCATAATTCTTAATAAAAACTATAAATAAACTACTTATGTGAATAGAATATTTAAAAATTATTAAATCCTCTTGCCATTTAAAACTGCTTATGTTATAATTTTAATAGTTTCGTAGGTGTGAATAACACAGTGGCAAAAGTCGAGGCCACCAAATAGAGAAGTCCAGAAACCGCTTATGCGAATATATTATATTCAATGGCTAGCCTCTATTAATGACGCTTTTAGCGTCTTTTTTATTTAGAACCAAATTAAAACATAATTTGATATTAATAAACTTTAAATTTACAATCATTTTCTAGTTAATTTGGTTAGATACTTAAAATAATTTTAACTCCGTAGTTACATATACTTATCTATTTAGGATAAGTTTACAATGATGCACTTCAAATTATTAAAACAATTTTAATTTTCATATCAACTATGCTTAAAAGTATTAGCTAATTACTTACAAAAAAAAAATAGGATATTATCCTATCTTTATTACCTATTTTGTCGTCCGTTTACGGTCGACTTTTTTTAAATAAGTGCCACAGAGCGGAGTTTCCCCATCTCCGTCTAACACAATTATTCCATTGGCTAGACATTTGCCTTCTTTATTAAAAATACAATGAGTATAACACTCAATGTTGGCATCTTTGATATGACGAAAGTTTTCATATTCTGGTGTCTTTTGAAACATCGTCTTAGATAAATCTTCCACTGGTCTATCTTTATCTTCCACAAAACTATCGCAAATAGAACACTTGTCAATATTTATTGTTTTTGCAGTGCAAACGCACTTTTTATTATGCACACAGTTTAATTTCCTACAATTTATATCCATAAGATTTAGTATTGACAAATATTAGTAGAATATTCAATTAGGTAGACGCTTAAGAAGATTCTTTTAGTCCTTTTAAAAATACTAATAATTAATGGACATAGACATACCAAGGATTAAAACAAAAAATATAATATTAACAACAAATGCAATAGCCCAACCTGTCATAAAAGCACTTTTTTCTTCTTTTTCATCACAACTCAATAACCCTAATAAACCTAAAATGCCGAAAAAGAACCCTAACAAAAACCCTAAACCTTTTTTAGACATTATTATCCTCCTTTGTTTGTATATAATATAGATTTACAGTCTATATTTTATATATATTATCATACATATTGACAATTGTCAATCTTTTATAGGTTATAAAAAATACAATATAATAAATTAAGGTGATATATGGATAAGAATGAAATCATATTAAGGATTAGTAAATTAAGACAAAAAAACAATTTATCTGCTAGAGCCTTAAGTCTAAAAATAGGTAAACACGAAACTTATATTAATAGAATGGAACAAAATGGATTTGAACCATCTTTTAGTACATTAAAGGACATATTAGAAGTTTGCAATTGTACTTTTGAAGAATTTTTCGCAGATGATTTTGAGCATTACAGGGAAAATAAAAAACTATTGCAGATTTTTGAAAGGTTAAATCCAGCACAGCGAGAAGCTTTGTTAAATTTCTTAAATAAATTGTAAATAATTTGACATAAACTATTATTAAATTTTCTAAATTTATAATGCCAAATAAATAATCATTATAATAATAAAATAGTTTATATAATCATTTACAAACAAAATTTCACTATAATTAAAAATTAGTAAAATAACCTAACTTAATTAACTATTCGATTATTTTCATTGCTATACTTACAAAAAATATATAAATTCTTCTCTTTTTAACATAATTATGTTATAATATTTTTTAGGAGAAAATAAAATGAGTTTTGATTCACAAAGATTTAATGTTATTAAAATTGATAAAAATTTTGAAGAAAGAAAAAATATTGCAGATTTCTTAAGCAAAATAAAAAATGTTTACTCAAAAAATGCATGTATTGGCATTCAATATGAATATCGTGGCTCATTACCAAAGTTTTGGATGTACCCTGCTAAATCTGTACCTTATTTATGTAAAGTGGGGCGTGAAAAATATGCCATTGTCGGCGAACTTATAATAAATAAAGTTTTAGATATGATAAGTATGCCACACGCTAAATACCAGCCTGCACTTTTAAAAATTGGACAAGACACATTCTTCGCTACCTTAAGCCCCGACATCATTAATGGTAGAACAAAAACTAAAATTTTTGGCGACCAAGAAGAAATGAGTGCTAGAAGTTTAGCAAGTATGTACATCAATAAAGTACGCGACAATTTCCACGGGCTACAAGCAAACTATGAACACACTGTAGACTTCTATTGCAATATGTTATCTACATTTGATGAGTTTTCAAGAAAAGATATCTTAAATATTAGAACTGAATTATTAAAAATTGCTTTAATACAAGCAATCACACTGATGACCGACACTCACGAAGAAAATATAAGTTTCCTTCGCGATAAGAATGGAAATCTTACTGTTTCCCCACTCTTTGACTATGGTTCAGCTCTACAATTAGATTGGAATTACACCACCACTTACAATCAATCACACTATATGGCAGGCACAGATAATGAACAGAATTTAAAAAAAGGTGTCAATAAAATATTAGCCAATTATAAATGCTCACCTAAATTTGGTATACACACACCGCTTATTCAAGCAAGCACTGAGATGAAAAAACAAAAACCAAGCAACCAAGCAAATAAGTTAGATATTCTAATGAAAGAATTGGCAGAAGAAATTGTAAAAAATAAAGACTTGCAAGAATTTTATTATTCATCTATAAAAAATATTGATTTTGAAGCTATACAAGATTATTATTCTACACTCATTGACCCACAAACAAATATGCCTTTTATCCCAGATGAATTTATCGAATTATGTAAATCAACTGTGCAAACCACGACTTATATGCTTGATAAAGAAATTGAAAAAATAAAATTTGCTGACAAGGAAAATTTGCTTAAAGAAAATGAAATGGAATACACTAAATAAGAAGGTATAATTATGGCTAGACGCCCTACAAAGACTTATGAAGTTAATTTACACGGATTAAAAGAATACGAAGCGCGTGCCAAACTCAACGAAGTACTTGAACGCCTACCTAATGATGTCAAAATACTCAAAGTGGTTCATGGATATCACGGTGGTCAAGTTCTCAAAAATTTGGTTCGTCTTGAATATGTACATTATAGAATAGATTACATACAGCCATTGTATGGCAATGACGGTGAGACTTGGTATTATTTAAAACCTGATCCAGACAAAGATTAAACAAATGGGGAAGTCTTAAAATTAATGTTAGTGCACGCAAATTTTAGTAATTGTTTTTCAGACAAAGTTCAGTTGATTATAGTACAGCAGAGAATCACTACTAAATTGAGATAAAAAATCTAAATTATAAACTTTTAGCATCGTCTAAAAGTTTTTCTTTTATTTTTAATTTAAAAAACAATATCAATAAAATGAATAAATCTCAATTAAGACAAAATCATAAGAATACTATCATAAAATGATAGTATAACTTATATTTTTTTAAATAAACTGCATTTTTATATATCATACCCATTAATTTAAAGAAAATTGACGAATTAGCAACCTTTTTAAATGTAGACTTTTCATTTTTAACCGCTTAGCTTACTTTATTTCACACTAAAACATACTTTTTTAAACTCATTACCCCCTTTTTTTAATTTCACATCTATAATTAAAAAAGAATCAAACGCCTAACCCCTAGCGTATGATTCCTTTTTTGTTTTTCTACTCGGCTTCCTAGTCTACTTTCGCTTATTTCGTTGCTACTCGTATCTTCTTCGCTTCGTTACTATTTCGTTATTAGTTC
>CALWAB010000128.1 GCA_944372745.1 uncultured Clostridia bacterium
GAACTAATAACGAAATAGTAACGAAGCGAAGAAGATACGAGTAGCAACGAAATAAGCGAAAGTAGACTAGGAAGCCGAGTAGAAAAACAAAAAAGGAATCATACGCTAGGGGTTAGGCGTTTGATTCCTTTTTTTTAAATTGTGTATAATTATTTTTCTTTGACATATTGTATGTAGTTTATGCAAATTACTATAAACAAATTTGGTATTTATTTTCAATATGTTGTACTTTAAGAGTTTAATTTAATCTTGTGTATTTTTCTATTTTTGTATTGCTTAAATTAAAAAGCAAGAGTAAGAATATAAAATTGATTTTTCATTAAAATTATGTTATTATTAAATAGATTAAACCTTATTTTTTATTTTAATTAAAATTAAAATGGAAATGGTCATTTTTAAATTATATTAAAAATCAAAGATTGATAATGTTATTTGAAAGTTACTAATGAGAATGGAGAATGTTATGAAAGTACTATTATGTTATTTTTCTGGGACTGGGAATACTAAAATGATTGTTAATAAATTTAATGAAAGTCTTGTTAGTAACGGCGTTGAAACATATATTTACAAAATAGAAGATAATTGTTTTAATTATAATATAGAAGAATTTGATTTAATTGGAATAGCTTACCCTATACACGCTTTTAACGCACCTTCTATAATACTTGATTTTGCAAACTCCCTAATAAGTGTAAAAGATAAAAAGGTATTCATTTTAAAAACTTCAGGTGAGCCTTTAAAATTAAATAATATTTCTTCACTAAAACTCGTTAAAATATTGGAAAAGAAGGGATATAAAATCACTAATGAATATCATTACTGTATGCCTTATAATATACTTTTTAGACATAGTGACAATATGGTATATAAAATGTGGAATACCGCAATTAAAGTGATACCTATTGATTGTAGCGAACTTTTAAGTGGGAAGGATGCACTTTTAGATAAAGTATTTATGGGCAGTTTTATAGCGTGGTTATTTAGAATAGAACATTGGGGCGGGAGATTTAATGGTAAAAAATATAGTGTAACAAACGATTGTATTAAATGTGGAAAATGCAGTAAAATTTGTCCTGTAAATAATATCAAAATTGAAAATGAACAATTAATATTTGGGAATAAATGTATTATGTGTATGAGATGTTCATTTTTATGCAATAAAAATGCTATAAAAATAGGTTTATTTAATAAATGGAAAGTAAATGGGCCATATAATTTTGACAATAAAAGTGAAAATGAAGTAGATAAACACAGAAATTTTTGCAAAAAATCTTATGAAACATATTTAAAAAAAAGTAATGAAAAAATAATATCTTTTAAAAATAAAACAATCAAAATAGAGAATTAAATGTAAAAAATTCTAATATACAATGAAATATTATTAATTTATGCTTGAAAAACGGGAAACTATTATATAATAAAGTTTAACAAAATTTAAAAATTTTTATTGTAGCAATATTCAGTTGTAAATATTTTGTATTTAGGTTAAAATATGATAAACTTATTATAAAGGAGAAAATATATGAATTTACATTCCGAAAGAACTATGTTAAAGAACGCCCTAGTAGGTAATTATGCAGTTGGGGCATTTAATTTTTCAAATTTGACTATGTTGCGTGCTATTGTGGATGCAGCTAATGAAGAACAAAGTCCTGTAATACTAGCGGTGAGTGAATCAGCTTTTAAAATAATTTCACCAGTATTTTTAAGAAGACTTATTCAAGGGGTGCTAGAAGATTCTAATGTGCCTATTTCTCTACATTTAGATCACGGCAAAAGTTTAGAATCGGTACAAATGGCACTTGACACAGGCTTTAATTCTATTATGATTGATGGAAGTTCTAAACCTTTACAAGAAAATATTGAATTGACATCACAGGTAGTCGAACTATGTCGCAAGTATGATGCTTCCGTTGAAGCTGAATTGGGTAGACTTGCAGGGGTAGAAGATGAAGTTAAAGTAGCTCAAAAAGATTCATTTTATACAGACCCATTTGAAGCACAGTATTTTGTCCAATCAACAGGGGTTGATTCATTGGCTGTGGCAATAGGTACAAGTCACGGAGCATACAAATTTAAAGGTGAATCTAAATTAAGATTTGACATTCTGGAGAAAATTCAAGAAAAATTGTTGGGTTTCCCAATAGTGTTACATGGTGCTTCCAGCGTAAAGAAGGAATTTGTTGACCAGATTAATGCTTATGGGGGCAATATGCAAGGTGCTAAGGGTGTTGATGAAGAATCTCTCAAATATGCTTCACTAAGCACCAATATTTGTAAAATTAATTGTGATACAGATTTAAGAATAGCATTTACTGCTGAAGTTAGAAAATATTTAGCCGAAAATCCAGATAAATATTCTCCTAGAGATTATTTATTGCCTGCTAGAGAATTTGTTAAGGAAGAAATAAAAAGAAAAATGCGTGAAGTATTGATGAGTGCTAACAAAGCATAATTAGACTTAGGTTTAAACCTAAGTTTTTTAGTTTTATATAACTTTAAAAAAAATTCAAAGTTGTGAATTAAGTATGCTATTTAATATCTATAAAACTTATTTACATTATTTTGTATATTTGCTATAATATAAAAAAGGAATGTTGATATGGATAATAAAACTGTAGTAGTGGGGATGTCTGGGGGTGTGGACTCTAGCGTTTCCGCGTTGTTATTAAAAGAGCAGGGTTATAATGTCGTAGGACTTTTTATGAAAAATTGGGACGAGAAAGACGACCGAGGACAGTGTACTGCTGAACAAGATTACGAAGATGTCAGGCGAGTTTGCAATAAGATAGGAATACCTTATTATACAGTTAATTTTACTCAAGAGTATATGGATAATGTTTTTGATTCATTTATAAAAGACTATGAACAAGGTCGAACGCCTAATCCTGATGTATTATGCAATAGAGAAGTTAAATTTAAGCCATTTCTTAAGTTTGCAAAAAGTATAGGAGCAGATTACATAGCTACTGGTCATTACGCAAGAATTAGACACGAAAATGATAAGCACTATTTGTTGCGAGCAGTTGATGAAAATAAGGACCAAACTTATTTTCTCAATCAGTTAAGTCAGGAACAATTAAAAGATGTTTTATTTCCTATTGGGGGAATATGTAAACCTCAAGTTCGTGAAATTGCACGAGAGCATAATTTGATAACTGCGGATAAGAAAGATAGTACAGGCATTTGTTTTATAGGAGAGCGTAAATTTAGAGAGTTTCTTAAAGGATTTATACCTGCACAAAAAGGTAATTTTATGACTGAAGATGGAAGAATTGTAGGGCAACACGAAGGCAGTATGTATTATACAATTGGACAAAGAAAGGGTTTAAATATCGGGGGTATTAAGGGGGAAGAAGAAGGGCGTTGGTTTGTCGTTAAAAAGGACATAAAAAATAATATTGTTTATGTTAGCCACGATGAAAGTTTATTATATAGAAAAGGTTTAACTGCTTGTAATTTTAATTTTATACCAGATGTTCCTACTATAAAGACTTTTGATTGTAAGGCACGCTATCGCCATAGGCAACCGCTATTTGATGTTAAAGTGGAAATTGAAGCAGATGACAAGGTGAAAGTATCGTTCAAACAGCCACAACGAGATATCAATGAAGGACAATATGTTGTACTATATGATGACCAGTTGTGTTTAGGCGGTGGATATATAGATAGTTCTTTTTAAAGATGTTTTACAAAACTAAGCGGGTATTTTATGTAAATTGAGTGAATATAAATAGTTATAAAAATCTTTTAATAATGATTGCTTTTTTGTGTGAGATAATATATAATATTATATAGAAAAAGCAGTTATATTGTCGAAATTAATCACATTGTGTCGTAAAATTCAATAAAAAGGGAGTATGATTAATGAGAATATCTGTAGTAGTGCCAGTATTCAATCAAGAAAAAGATGTTATAGCATTTATAGAAAGTATTGAAGCAAAATTAAAAAGTTATACAGAAAGATATGATATTATTGTTACAACAAATCAGGATTTTGATTATGTTGAGAAATTGCATCAGCGTTTGCCAGAATATGTTGACCTTGTGGCATTAAAACTCACTGACGATTATCAGCAAGTTGTGATGGCGGGAGTAGATAGGACGGAAGGTGATGCTACAATTATAATGACTCCAGAATATGAAGTTGATTTAATTGACACAATGATTGAAGATTGGAAGAATGGGAAACAAATTGTTTGCCTTAGAAGGAAACATAGTAAATTTGGTAAATTTATAACGAGAATGCGTTTGAGAATTTACAATTTATTTCTATTTCTTTTTGGAGATATTTTCAGTATTGGAATACTTAAAGATGCACAATTGCTTGATAAAGAAATAGTCGACAAAATGCGTGGGGAACAAGATATGGCACATAGATTTAGAACTATGTATGCTCCACTTGATTACAACACCTCAGTGCACGATATAGATCACCCTATAGAAAAATTTGAAACAAAGGGAACTCCACAATTCGATTTTTGGTTAGGGGCAATTGGGGCATTGATTACATTGATTGCATTTATAACTTGCATTATATTATCTATAGCTTTGACAGCACCGATTTGGGTATGGACATTGTTTGTGATTTTCTGGCTAATATTTGAATTTTTATTTATTGCATTACTTGTGAATGCCACTGCTAGAGTGAAGATAGGTATTTTACATAATGTGGATGCCAATGGTAAAATTTATAATGTTGTACAGGAATATTATGCCAGCAACAGTACAAAAAAAGATGAAGAAACGCATATTAAGACTGCAAAGTTAAAAAAGAAAATGAATAAAGCGGTTGAGGATATAGCTATTGTAGAAGAATCTGAGAAAAGCAAACCTAAAAGAAGCACTAAAAAGCAAGAAGCCAAAGAAAATATACAAGAAAATATTGTTGAAAAACCTTCTAGAGATATGACAGCGGTAAATTTAGTTAATGAAGGAAATGCTGTAGTCGCAAAAATTGAAGAAAAGAAAACGACAAAAAGACCAGCTTCAAAAAGCAAAAAAGTAGTTCAAAAAGTAGAACAAAATGAAGAAGGAATAAATTATACACCTGAAGAACAAAGCAATATATTAGAACAAGTTAAAGATGAAGATACTAAAATAGAGCAAGTCGAAAAGATTGAAAAAGTGACGAAGAAAAAATCTGCATCTAAAGCGACAACAAAGAAAACAAGCAATAAAGCAACATCAAAAGCAAAAACTGAGCAAGCATCAAAAAAGACAGAAGGTAAAACCCAAACTACTTCAAGTTCAGTTAAGACTAATACGACTAATACAAAAGACGCCAACAAGTCTAGCACAAAAAGAACTTTGAAAAATTTTGATGAAGCACAAAAAGGAAAACAAGAGGAAAATAAACCTAAAACAAGAAAAAGGTCAGCAACTAGAATAAACAAAGAGTAAAAATTAAGACCTATGGTGATAATTCATCATAGGTTTATTTATTACAAAAGAGGGAAAAAAATATGATAAATAATTTAATATTTGATGTAGGTGGCGTAATTTTACTTTTTAATAAAATCAAATTGACAGAATTTGATGATGCCTTTAAAGATGACCCTAAATATGCAGACCAACTTTTGCATAGGTATTTTATTCATTCAGTTCTTTCTAGTCCATTGTACGCTAATTATGACAAAGGCGAAATCACACTAGAAACATTAATTGATGATATTTGTTTAAAGACGGGAGAGCCTAAAAATTTAATAAAGGCATTATTTAACGAAAAAAAATTAAATAACATAAATACAAAATTATTGGAATTAATAAAGAAATACAAAAGGCAAGGGAAACACATATTTATATTATCAAATATGGGTAAGGAGCGTGTGCCATATATAAGAGAGTTTTTAGATGAGAGTCTTTTTGACGATATTGTATTTTCTAGTGAGATAGGTCTAGTAAAGCCAAATGTGGACATATTTGAATATGTTTGTAATAAATGGGGTATAAAACCTAATGAGTGCCTTTTTATTGATGACAACAAGAATAATACTGATACTTTTCAAAAATTGGGTGGCAATGTGTATTTATTTAATCGTGATAATATAGATAAAAGCATTCAAGATATTGAAAGAATTGTTCAATGATTATAGTAAAGTCTTAGTATTAAGTTAGGTGAGCACCTAGCCACAACTTAAGTACTTAAATAATATACTTTGTAGCACAAAGATATATTTTAAGTTTTAGTACTAGTGCTGACTAGTATTACTTACCAAGACCACAAGTGCAGGATGTTATCCTGCCCTAAAGGGTAAAGGGGAACGGGTAGTTCCCTTTATTCAAGTACCCACGCCATAGGGTGGCAACGCCCTTGCCCTTGTCTGGGGTGTAGGGGAATGAAATCCACCTACATTTTTAAAAGGGATGGAAAATCACCTAGAAATAATTTGTCTACATTCAAGACTATAAGATATAGTCTTTTTTTAATTGAATTATTTTTTAGTTTTAGATTTTTTACTAGACAAACCACCTAATAATTCTGCTCCTTCTCCTAATAAACATATTGCTACTAAAGCTCCAAGTGCTAATGCAATGTCTTTTCTCTCTTTTTTGTTTATAGTTTTCACAAAATTAAATTGGTCAATCCATTCATTGCTTACATTTAAAACATAAGCATAGGGTAATACTTTATAAAATAGTTCTGGGTTTTCTTCTACCATTTTTTCCATTTTTTCTTTTTCTGCTAGTTCTATGTATCTTTTTAGCCCTAATAATCTTCCAAGTACTTTTCTTCCTTCTTCGGTGCGATATTCAATAAAAGGGCAAAGTATATATGTTAATAAACACAAAATTGTTGTTATTGCAATAAGCAGTGTGATATATAAGTCATTAATGGAAAACAATATGTTTAAAATTGCAAATATTATAAATAAGATTATACCTATAATATACAATATAATTCCTTTTAATCTTTTTTGAACATATATTTTACTTTCCACACTTGAAAATATTGTACCAATTATAAATATTACAACACCACAAAAAATTGAGAAACCACCACCATTACCAAAAAAATAAGATAAAAATATTAAGACGGCAGTAATTCCAAGTGTAAGCCACATAGAAGCACTTGACATTTTTGAGTTAAAATATTTTTGATTATTTTCCGTTTTTATTTGATTTTTAATCATTGCCGAACTTGGATGCACTAAATTAGGTAAATCTTTTAAATTGATTTCATCATTTTTTGCAAATATTGCATTAAATAATGTTTTTTCATAAGATTTCATATTCTCATCGGCGTCTTTTAATTTTTTTAATAGAACGACATCATCTTTTTTGTCAACATAAAGGTATTTTTTGTTTGCAAAATATATCAAAAGAGCACTTATATCTTTATCATCTATGGTTTTATCAATGACATAACCAGCGTCAGCTGGTGTCATTCCATCTGGTGCAGAAAATTCGACTACTTCAACAATGCTTTTGCGTCTATTTAAAATTACGAATACTATAAGACCTATTAAATATAGTCCCAAAATAATTGAGAAAACTATGAACATAATTTTTACTGTACTAACACCTGTCCACCTTTCAAAAGGTACAACATTCAGTCCTATAAAAATAAGTATACCTAAAAATATAATAACAGCTATAAAATATGATAATTTTTTCATATAATCTTAATCTCCAATAGTGCTTATTAAATTAAATATAAAGCACACTACAATATATTTATATATTAGCATAAAATAATATTCTTGTAAAGTTTATTATATAGTAAAATAAATTTTAAAACATATAGTTATATTTTTTTTTGAGCTAAATTCCTTTATGCAATTTAACTTGCAATAAAATAATTAGTTAACTTGCAATAAAATAATTAGTTAACTTGCAATTTTTGTTATTAAATTAGATATTTGGGGCAAACTAAATCTAGGAGTATAATATGGTATCTGAAAAAGAAAAAAAATATGCCCACAATTTAATAAATAATTCTTTAAAAATGAAAGAAGGCGAAAAAATATGGATAGATGCAGTGGATGTACCTGAAGATTTTGTATGCGAAATAATAAGACAAGTTCATAAGGTAGGCGGACTACCTTTTGTGAATAACTCGACTCAAAGAATCAATAGACAGGTGATGGAGTGTTATGATAATGTGAACTTTTTAAATTTGAAAAAAGATTTAGATTTGGAGAAAATGCGAAATATGGATTGCTATTTAAGTATATCTTCTCCACTAAATACGCAAAGCTTGCGTTCTCTTGACCCCCAAAAATTGGAAAATTATAATAAAATTTATGCGCAGGAAGTGCATTTTAAACAAAGGGTAAATCATACTCGTTGGACTATTTGTAATTATCCAAGTATGAGTCTAGCATCGCGGGCGAAAATGAGTTATGATGAGTATGCAGATTATCTATTGGATGTTTGCTGTCTTGATTATATTAAAATGGGCGAATGTTTAAAACCATTAAAGGCTCTAATGGAGCGAACAGACAAAGTTAAAATATTAGGTAAAGGGACAGACCTTACATTTAATATTAAAGGTATGCCGGCTATAATCTGTGCTGGTTCAAGTAATATTCCAGATGGTGAAGTGTATACAGCTCCTATAATAAATAGTGTGAATGGGGTTATTTCCTACAATGCTCCTTCAGTCTATGAAGGTAAAGAATTTAATGACATTAAACTTGAATTTCAAAATGGTAAAATAGTCAAATATTCAAGCAATGATATAGAGAGTATGGAGCACATATTTAATATGGATGAAGGCGCACGCTATGTTGGAGAATTTGCAATAGGTGTAAATCCCAAAATTCATGAACCAGTAGGGGACATACTTTTTGACGAAAAAATAGCAGGGTCAATACATTTTACACCCGGAAATGCTTATGATGATGCAGATAATGGCAATAGGAGTGCAGTGCATTGGGATTTGGTTCTTATACAAACAACCAATTACGGTGGGGGTGAAATTTGGTTTGATGATGTACTTATTAGAAAAAATGGAAAGTTTACAATAGAAGAATTAAAGCCTATTGATAAATTAAAATAAAAATTTTCAAAAATCATATAAAATGCTTTGATTAAATAATTTAATTATTATATAATATTTATGTTAAAGGAGATGAGAATGAACAAAATAAAAATTGGTATTAATGGTTTTGGAAGAATAGGCCGTTTAATTTTGCGTGCAGCTGTGCAAAATTTTGATGATATTGAAATTGTGGCAATCAATGACCCATTTATTGATGCTAAATATGCAGAGTATTTGTTTAAATACGATACAGTCCACGGTACATTTAAAGGGGAACTCAAGAGTGATGAAGAAGCATTATATGTCAATGGGCATAAAATTATTTTTACAAGCGAACTAGACCCAGAGAATCTTGATTGGGCTAAATACGATGTAAAATATGTTTGCGAAGCTTCTGGTAAATTTACAAGCAATGAAAAGGCTAGCAAGCACTTGAAAGCAGGGGCTAAACGCGTCGTAGTTACAGCACCTGGTAAAGAAATGCCAATGTTTGTTGTAGGCGTCAATGATGATACTTATGATGGTCAAAGTGTGGTATCCAATGCTAGTTGTACTACAAACTGTCTAGCACCACTTGCAAAAATTGTGGATGACAATTTTGGCATTGACGAAGGCTTGATGACGACTATTCACTCAATCACTGCAACTCAATTGACTGTGGATGGACCATCCAAAAAAGATTGGAGAGGCGGTAGAGCAGCAGGAGCAAATATTATACCATCTTCAACTGGAGCGGCAAAGGCTGTAGGTGTGGTAATACCACATTTAAATGGTAAACTCACAGGAATGAGTTTTAGAGTGCCAACAATAGATGTATCTGTTGTCGATTTAACTGTCAAGACAAAGAAAGCAACTTCTTTAGAAGAAATAAATAAAGCTGTTAAGAAAGCAAGTGAAACAAATATGAAAGGGATAGTATCTTATGTAGAAGAACCAGTCGTTTCTAGCGATTTCTATACAGACCCACACACTTGTATTTATGATGCTCTAGCAGGCATTGAAATGAGTGATAAATTCTTTAAGCTTGTCGCTTGGTATGATAATGAGTGGGGATACTCAAATAAAACTCTTGATTTAATTAAAGTTATGGATAAAAAATAATTATTTTATTTTGCAGAGAAATATACAAAAAACGAACCTACATAAGTTAGTGTTCGTTTTTTTATTGTGACCTTTTAAATTTTCGTATATAAATAATGCAGTAAATTTGTATAATATATGAAACAAATAATAAAAGTCAAAAAATATTTTAAGATAATATTCAAAAAATAATATGTAAATACATTGAAGCTATAAATTAGTTGACTTTTTTTATCAAATTATATACAATTAAACTGAGTATTTTTAATTAAAAACTATTTTGTGAAATGCGTTGAAAATTGTGAGAAAATCCAAAAAATAGGTTTATTTTGATGTACTTTGCGACAAAATAATCTGGGAGGGGCGTTTGTATAACTTAAGAATGTATGGTCGTCAATTAATTATAGCAATGACAATAGGCGTATTTATGATAGTGGGACTAGCATTTCTTGGCGTCAATGATAAAACTATGCAAAATGTAGAAGCACAGGTTATGAATGTCCCAAGAGAGCCTATAGAGGAGAGAGAGATTTCTCCTGTGGAAATGGACCCTATTTTGTATATTTATTTAATGTATGTGCGAGATGGAGTTTATCCCGATGTAGATACAGATGATTATGTAAAATTAAAAACAACAGATTTTGTTGATCTTGAAGAACTTGATTTAAGTGATGTCAGGGATGAAGATTTGAGAATGAGCAGTGTAGAAGGCTTGGGGTTATTTGACCTTAGCAACTTACGAAGACTGGATATTTCTGACAATAACTTGACTTCTATTTCGGCTTCCACATTTAATGGAATAACACAACTAGATTATTTAGATGTGCGTGGGAACAATCTTGAATTGCTTGAAATAGGCACTTTAGATTATATTGGTCAATTGCAGGCTAGTCAAAATAAATTACAAACAGTAGATTTGACAAATCTAAGTGCTGGAGGTACTGTAGATTTAAGTTATAATGAAATAGATGACATAAATTCGCTAAATTTAGCTTATGATGGACAAGGTGCGTCTATAGATTTAAATGGTAATAGAATACAAAATTTTGATGCAAATAATTTCATCAATTACAATTTAATGATTGGATTTCAAAGAGAAAGCACAGATAGTGCATACAATGAAAAAACGATTATTAAAACATTTAAATATGGCGAACAGAATTTTTATCTTGAGTGTGTAAATACGGCTACAAATGTAGTTACAAATATTTATGATGAAAGCACTTTAGCACCCGCTACATACAATATATACATTAGAACGAGTGAAGGGTATTTAGATTATGTTCCAATCACAATAAGAATTTTTAAATTAGCACCAACGGTTAGTATAGTAGATGAAGAAGGTAATGCCTTAAACATAGGAGATACAATCAAAGGTACAGCAAAAATCTATTTAAATAGCAATGACGAAAATTATCAAGTAGAATATTCTATCAATGGTGGTGCTTATGTTAAGGCAAATTATTTAGAAATAAACACAAGTGGAACTTATACATTTTCAGTCCGTGCTGTTAGTGATATCGGTGACCAATCACAAACTTATGCTTTTACAATAAATGTAGTCAATAATGATGGCAATCTTTTACAAATTTTATCAA
>CALWAB010000129.1 GCA_944372745.1 uncultured Clostridia bacterium
TGTACTAAATAATTATACTTTGTGCGAAAGCACAAAGATATATTTTATTGTTGTTCTTAGTACAGAAGATGGCTAGTACCACTAACCAAGACCACAGGTCAAGGGCAAGTGCCCTTGCACTAGGGTATCTAGGGGATGGGAAATCCCCTAGAAAATTGTAGGGGGATGAAATCCACCTACGCTTTAGAATAGGATGTGAAATCCCCTAGAAAAAAGAAAAGGAAAAGTAATGATAGTAGGATTTAATTTTAAAAAGAAATTCGGTCAAAATTTTTTGTCGGACAAAAATTTATTGACTTCCATAGCAAATGACGCGCAAATCACAGCAGATAGCCAAGCGCTAGAAATAGGGGCAGGGGCAGGAGCACTCACTGAAGTGTTAGCGGAAAATGCTAAAAAAGTTGTGTCAGTGGAGATAGATAGAGATTTAAAACCATATTTAGATTTGTTATGCGATAAATATAAAAATTTAAATATAATCTTCGGCGACTTTTTGAAACTTGATAAAGAAACTATAGAGCAAAATTTTGACGGCAAGTATAAAGTAGTTGCCAACCTTCCGTATTATATAACTACGCCTATTATCTTTCGCTTGCTTGATGAACATTTCAATGCAGAGTCCTTGACTTTAATGGTGCAAAAGGAAGTAGCGGAACGCTTTTGTGCGACAGTGGGAACAAGCGACTATGGAGCAGTGAGCGTAATATTACAAAGTCAAGCGGATTTGAAAATCACAAGAATTGTGGATAAATCTTTATTTTATCCACGCCCAAATGTCGACAGTGCAGTCATAAACATTACAATTAATCACGACAAGTTTAAGATTGACGATAGGGAAGCGTTTGCTAAAGTGGTCAAAGCAAGTTTTGGCTATAGAAGAAAAACGCTCATAAATAGTTTGCAGTTAGGTCTAGGAATAGACAAAGCACTTGCTGAAAGTGCAGTCAAAGAATTAAATAAGCCTTTAGATATTCGAGGCGAACGCTTGAGTGTGGAAGATTACATAGAACTCACTAAAATTTTATCAAAAAGTGGATGTACTCTCTAAGTTTGTAAACTTAGAGTTTTTTTCTTTTGGTTTATTATCTGGGATTTCTTAAGGTGTAGGTGGATTTCATCCCCCCTACAATTTTCTAGGAGATTTCCCATACCCCCTAGTGGGGGTGATGCCACCCCTTGGCGTGGTCTTAGTTGGGACTAACACTTGCTTGGTAAGTTCTCTCAAAGCGAAGACCAATGCCGTACGCTAATACTCCTGCACCTATGGTCTTGGAGTGTGGCACTAGCCTACTTCAGTACTTATACCTTAAAATTATATATCTTTGTACTAACGCACAAAGTATATTGTTTAAGCAACTTAAATTGTGTCTAGGTACTACCAAAGACCAAGGCGGTGTGCCATGACACTCAATGCTATACACAAAGCCTACGGCAGTGTGTTATCATCTCTGCCCTTGAATATAGTTATAAAATACAGAAGTGTAATGATTTTTGTGTATAAAGTATATAAATTGGTCAATGTGTCTAAAATTTAAGTATGGAAATTACTTATATATTGCTTGCACTTGCTATAATATCACTCATTTGTTTGGTATTGTCGCCACGCTATGTATTGTCGCAAGTGAAAGAAACTAAAAAAAATGGAATTAATGAAATTAAATTTGCCGAATCTCAGTACCATAAGCGAATGACTGCCAACGAAAGTTTGCAGTACTCAATTATGCGAATTGTGACCTCTATATTTATAACTGCCTTGGGGATATATGGTGCGTATGCTTCCAATGTTCCTATGCCTATATTTATGACATTTGCTTTTGTGTTCATATTGCTTGCAAATTTGGCTAATGCTTTTGGACATCTCAAGGGCTTTGACTTGGTAGTATATTTTCGACTTGGCATAATATTTAAAATACTAGCACACTTGTGCTTTGCAGTCGCTTTTAGTTTGATAATAGACAATGGTACAGTGTGTGTAGCTACCTTTTTGCTTGGTTTTATAGTGGGAGCGATATACTTAAAAATGCTCATCAAACACTTTACGCCTGTCCATTCCTTATTCGCACTTGCAAATGCCTTGAAGTTTGGAAATTTAGGGCTAGCCATAATAGCACTCTTGTATGAAGTGTATGCATTCCCAATATTGCTAATTATTGGGTATGTGATGATATTAGGAGCATCTACAATGTATGTCGTCAATAAAAAGGAATTGCAGTTTGCATCAAGTGCCTTGCACTACTTAGGTTATATAATGATAGCCTTAGCGGTCAATTTTGTGTACTAGGCACTAGCGTACGGCATTGGTCTTTGATTGAGTACCTAGGCTTCACATAGTACTAATAATATACTTAGTGCGTGATAACGCACTAAGGTACTAGCGTACAAGTGTGAAGGCACACCGCCGTGGTCATTGGGTAGTACTTAGTCACAATTTAAGTATTTAATAATATACTTAGTGCTTGTCAAAGCACTAAGAAATATATTTTTATTTTTAAGTACTAAAGTTGGCTAGTGTCCCAACCAAGACCATAGGTCAAGGGCTAGCCCTTGACTAAAGGGTGAAGGGGAACGGGTAGTTCCCTTCAAACAATGACAATGGGGAAATCCCCTAGAAATAAGTCAAAAAGGAGTAGAAATGGCGTATTCGTTTAAAGGCGGACTAAATTTTGGGTTTGTGTACATTCCCATAGAACTCCACGCCAGCATCAAGGAGCATAATATAGGCTTCAATATGATAGATAAGAACACAATGTCAAGAATTAAGTATGTCAAAACCTGTGTCGACTGTGACGATAAACTTGTCAGAAATGAAGACATTGTCAAAGGCTACGAGTACGAAAAAGACAAATATGTCATCTTTGACGATAAGGACTTTGATAAACTTAAGTCAAAAAAAGACGAAAATATTAATATATTGCAGTTTGTAAAACTAGATGAAATAGACCCAGTGTATTACGATAAACCATATTATGTAGTGCCAAAAGGTGCAAATAAAGCATTTGACCTATTTGCAAAAGCCCTTGAGAAACAAGGGAAAGTGGGCATAGCAAAAAGCGTCATAGGCACAAAAGAAGTCTTGCTCGCTCTGCGTGTCAAGGACGGGAAAATGTTTGTCAATACTTTGCATTATTATGATGAAGTGCAACCTTGCCCGAAAGTCGAAAGCAATGAAAAAATTGACGCTCAAGAACTAAAAATGGCAACAGCTATCATAGACGGTATGACAAAGCCACTCAAAATGACCGAGTTTGTAGACGAATACCAACAGCGTGTGCAAGATGCCATTGTCGCTAAAATAAACGGCAAACAAATAGTCGCACCTAAAGCAAAAGAAGAAAAGAGTGTCGCAAACCTTATGGACGCCCTTGCCAAGAGTTTGCAAGCCCTTGAGAAAGACAAACAAAAAATAATAAACAAAAGCCCACGCAAGAAAACACAAAAAGTAGGGGGTATTGAAAAATAAATCTATTGCAATCAAAAAATGTAGCACCAATGCTTATGAATGAAAGTAAACCATTTGACAGCGATGACTATATATTTGAATTAAAGCTAGACGGATTAAGGGCGGTGTTATATTATGACGGAAAGCAAGTGTGCGTGAGAAATAAAAGGAATGACGAACTCATTGAGCGTTATCCAGAACTCAAGAATACGAAAAATTTTCTAAATGCACCTTGCGTCTTAGACGGAGAAATCATTTGCTTAACTTTAGGTATGCCAGATTTTAGTAAACTCCAAAAGCGTGCATTATTGACAAACAACTTTAAAATTAAACTTGCTATGCAGTCAAACCCTGTACAATTTGTGGCTTATGATATTTTGCAAGTGAATGACAAGGTATTGTTAGATACACCACTTATGGAACGCAAGCAAGTACTTGAAAATGTGGTAGTTGATAGCGAAATAGTGACTAAATCGCGTTTTATAGAACACAATGGCGTAAAGTTCTTTGAGCTTACTAAAGAACAAGGGCTTGAAGGCATTGTGGCAAAACGCAAAGATAGTCTATATTATATGGGCAAACGAACTAGTGTTTGGCTGAAAATCAAAGCACTCATTGACGAAGATTTCTTGATATGTGGGTATAAATTCAATGATGAAGGCAAATTAAAAGATGTATTATTATTGCGAGATTTATCAAAAAAACAAGGGGCAAGCCTAGTACAAATCAAAAGCAATGGCAAGGTAGAGAAAGTGAAGCAAAAGCAGGATAGCAAAGCGGAAGAAAAGGCTATAAGACATAATCAAGATAAAAAGACAATTATTGAGTACAAAGGCACGCATTATCAATATATGGGCAGTGTAGCAATGGGCATATCTAAGGAAGATAGTGAATACATTTTAAAATTTGCCAAGTCGCATACAGTAGACTTGCCATTAAATATTAGCGGAGCAAATTTTATAGAGCCTAAAATATATTGTACAGTCATATATATGCTAGAAACAGACAGCGGACACCTTCGTCAACCTGTCTACAAAGGCATCCGTCAAGATAGAGGCTAGTACTAAAGTAGGCTAGAGACACTCTCCAAGACCACAGGTCAAGGACGCCCGTCCTTGTCTAAGGGGTAAAGGGGAACGGGTAGTTCCCTTTCAAAACAAGCGTACGGCAGTGGCCTAGGTTGAGTACCTTAGCATAATGTGAGTGCTAGCCACAACTTATGTGCTGGCGTACGGCAGTGGTCTTGGGAGTACTTAGTCACATCTTAGTACTTAAATAATATACTTAGTGCGTGTTAACGCACTAAGATAAATATTTTTAAGTTATTGGCACTAAAGTAGGCTAGTGTCGTTTACTAAGACCACAGGTGCAGGGTACTTGCGTATGGCTATGGTCACCGCTTTGAGAGAACTTACAAAGTAAGTGTTAGTACCAACTAAGACCACGCCACGGGGTGGCATCACCCCCACTAGGGTTCTAGGGGATGGGAAATCCCCTAGATACAAACCAATACCCCTAGATACAAGACCAGTAGCCCAAAGGCAAGAAATTTGTTATACTTTAGTGTTCGCAAGCGCGAATGAAAGGAGAACAAAACAAAATGCCAAGTTATTCACAAAGAGAACGCCGAGAGTGCCCTAAGTGTCAAAAATTGTGCAAAAGCAGTGTCTGTGTAAATTGTGGCAGTCGCACACAAATAGTCAGTAGATGGACAGTCCGCTTTAAAATAAAAGAAAATGACAAAATCATAAATAAACGCTTGTCAGGATTTGGCACACAAGAACAAGCACAAAAAGCGTATGAAAACTATGTTAAAAGTATAGATAAAAACATAAATCTCACATTTAAAAACGCCTTTGAGCAGTATATTAAAGAAATGTCTCATAGCCTAAAAGGTGCGACAATCTATAGCAAAATCAATGTCTTTAATTTGCATATATTGCCATATTTCGCTAGTTACCCAATCAATAACATAAGTAAAGAAAATATACTTGAGTGGCGAACGCAGGTTATGAATAAAATTAGCTTTAAAACAAACAAACCTTATTCTGTACAATATCTCAACAATATGCGAGCCGAATTAAATTCGT